>JAIRQB010000196.1 GCA_031256695.1 Elusimicrobiota bacterium
AGCAGACAGCGCTAGGGAATTATAAATCAGCGGCTCTCTGTTTAGAGATAGAGAAATTAAAATGCAAGAAAACATAATGCCCGCTCTTACAGCGGGCGGATTTGCGCCTGTTATAAGGACATAAAAGAAAACAAAGGGAATAGTTAAGAAAAAAATAGTTTTAAGCGGAAGGAAAGCGAGTTTGAAAACTGTCAAAAAGAAAAGAGAGACAAAACCGATATGCAAACCGCTGATTACCAATAAGTGCATTACTCCCGCATTGGTAAAAGAATCTTTAATATCAAGCGGGACAGAAGTTTTATCGCCTATAAGCAATGCTTTTAAAACTCCGCTCTTTGGGCTTTTAAAATTTTTCTCTATTTTTTCAGACATATCTTTGCGTATTAAAAGCGCCGCTTTTTTGACGGCATTGGGACGGCTTTTTATAAATTCAAAAGAGTCTGCTTTAAATAAGACATAAATATTTTGCCTCGCTAAATAAGACTGATAATCAAAAATCAATGGAAATGCCGCTTTTTGCGGCAATATAACTTGCCCTTCAAGCGCTATAATATCTCCGTAAGAGAGGCTGTATCCCAAAGGCGCTGATGCAAGGATTTTTTCATCCGCTTTAAAACCGCCCGCTTTATAGACTTGCATAAAAAACTTTTGTTCAGACTTCGTCTTTTCAATGTCAGATATTACTTTGCCCTCTATTGATACGGGCTGTCTATACCGTGAAAAATAATAGAGGAAACTTCTAATTTCAGGCTTAAAAAAACCGAGAAAATCTAAAATTATTAAAAGAATTAAATAAAAGATTAGGGCGGCAATTACAGGACGGCGGAACATTTTTATATCCTTTTAAAATAGAAATTATGAATTAAAAACAAACGGCAACTCCATCTTTCGCCGGTATGACAATGCAGCCGCTGACGCTATGTTGCAAAACATTATGCGGGGCAACTTACTTTGCCGTTTTATGCAATTTCTAATTTCTATTTGCCGTTTGCCTTTAATTCATAATTCTTAATTTTCATTTCCGTTTGCCTTTAATTCATAATTCTTATTTTTTAACACTCTCTATGTAAAAGTTTTTTATTTGTGTTCATAACTCATAACTCTTATATAACGCAGCAGATTTTGTTTTTATGCAAAAGAAAAAAGGCGGCGCGTTTTTTAACGCATCGCCTTTTTATTTTGTTCTGATGATTTAAAAGAGAATTGCCGTCTTTTAAATCAGCGGCAAGAAAATAGTAAAAGTTGTCCCCTTATTGAAAACGCTATCTACCTTTATCTCTCCTTTATGCAATTCAACTATATGTTTTACTATTGAAAGTCCTAAACCAGTTCCGCCCGTCTGCCTAGAACGCGATTTATTGACTACATAAAAGCGCTCAAAGATTTTATCAGTATGAGCGCGCGCTATGCCTATGCCCGTATCTTTAACTGAAATTCCAACTCTGCCGTCTGCAATAAAAGCGCTGACAGTAATAGAGCCGATTTCAGTATATCTTAAAGCATTGTCTATAAGATTTGAAAGCGCCTGAGAAAGCCTGAATTTATCGGCTTTTATTTTTAACTTTGGGTCTATATCAAAAATAAGTTCTAATTTTTTCTTTTCAGCCGTTTTGTCAAACAAAACTTTCATTTCCTCAAATAATTCTTTTAAGAAAAACTCTTCTGCAGAAAGTTCTTGCTTGCTTTCAATCTCAGACAAAACAAGCAAATCATTTGTTGTGCCTGATAATCTATTAAGATTTTCGCCTATTATCCTTAAATATTCGGAAAGTTTTTGAGAGAGTTGTTCATCCCCTGCAAGTTCTAAGTAAAGACGCATTGAGGATATTGGAGTTTTTAATTCGTGAGATACGGCGCTGATTAGATTTTTTTTAAACGCTTCTAAATTTTTAATGCCCGTTATATCGTGAAAAACTATGACAAAAGTCTCTACTCCCTCTATGCGCGTTAAAACGCAAGAAAAATAATGCCCTTTATGCTCAAACGGGAAAATAACGGGCTCTCTATAATTTTCCATATACGCTTTAAAAATATTCGGGTCTAAAGCCTGCCAATAAAATTCAAATTTAGCGCTGTCGCAGTCAAAATGTTTTCTGAAAGAATTATTGCTTAAAAGAACGCGCCCGTTTTTTTCAACAGCAAGAATGCCGTCTGAGACTGAAGAAATTATTTTGTCTAATTCCGCTCTTGAATCGTCTATTTTTTTAAAAGCCTTTTGTAATTGCCAGCAAGCGCCGTTAAAAGCGTCCGACAATTCGCCTAATTCATCTTTTGTATTTATGCGCGCTCTAACTTTAAAATTCCCCCTCGCTAATTCTTGAAGAGATTTTTTTAATTGAGATATTTTTGAGCCTAAATTTTTTGAAATGAAAAAAGAAATCACTATGGACAAAAATATGATGATAAAAAACACAAGATAATTTTTGAAAATAAAAGGCGATGAAAAAAATGAAATTTCAGTAAGCGGAGCGCTCGCCCTTAAAACGCCCGCGGCAGAGCCGTCTTTTAAATAAATAGGCAAAGAGATATAGAGAGTTTCCTCGTTTAAAGTGGCGCTTCTGCGGACAATTAAAGACTGCATTCCTTCAATAGATTGTTTTATTTCAATTCTATTTGAATGATTGTCTAAATCCCCCGGCTCTTTTGAAGAATCGGCTAAAACTATACCGTCTGCGCCTACCACAGTAAGCCTTCTGTTTATATCTTTTGCCGCCTCTTTTATGAAGGCGTCCATTTCAGCAAATTTTTTCGCTTCAAACATAGACGAAATTTGAGGCATAATAATTTTCGCATCAACTATCAACTCTTCTGCAAAGAGTTTTATATTGTTTGACTTAATATTTTTATTTGCAGCCGCAGTTAAAATAGAGGCTATGATTATGGAATTGAGCAAAAAAAGAATAAAGAATTTAAAAAACATCGTTTTAATTTTCATATTTATACCCGATAGAGCGGACATTTTTGATTCTGTTTCCCAGCCTTCCTAATTTTTTTCTCAAGTTTTTGATATGAAAATCTATAGTTCTGTCCGTAACGTCTTTCTCTGCTCCCCAAAGATAATTCAAAATCTCGTCTCTTGTAAAAACTTTGTTTTCTTTGCTTGAGAGAAGTTCCAGCAATTTAAACTCAGACATAGTGAGTTCCACTTTTTTATTTTCCGCATATACCTCAAAAGACTCCCTGTCAATTTTTAAAACCGCGCCTTCGTTTTTATTTTTGTCGTCAATTTTAGGAACGCTGTTTTCTGCAATATGCGGGGTATTGCGCCTTAAAGCCGCCTTTGCCCTTGCAGCAAGTTCGCGCAAAGAGAAAGGCTTGGCAATATAATCGTCTGCGCCCAATTCCAGCCCTAAGACTTTGTCAAATTCCGCCGACCTCGCGCTGAGCAAAATAATGGGAATATTTTCAAATCTGCAGTCTTTGCGAAGCGTTTTCAAAATGTCCAATCCGCTCGCATCAGGCAACATTATGTCTAAAATCAACAAATCAACTTTATTGTTTAATAAAAAAGAAAAAAGTTTTTCAGGGGCAGAAAAGCCCTTGAAAAGATAGCCTTCTTTTTCAAGACCAATTTTCAAAGCGCTTAAAATATCTTTCTCGTCGTCAATAACGGCTATTGTCTGAGGCACAAAACCTCCGCATTGCGGAATTTAAAACAATTAGATTTTTGCTGTTTTAATTCTATAGATAACCCTTGCCGGGTCTTATTATTATTATTTGATTCGGCTGTATATATTTTTGAGATTTGAGTTGAGGATTGTCGCCTAAAATGGCGGCTTCCGTCGTCCTAAAAGTTTTTGCAATTTTCCCTAAATAATCGCCTTTTTCTATCCTATACCTTATATATTCAGGCGCGGGATTTAATTCTTTTGCAGAGGCTATATTTTTTAAAAACATTTCTTTTGAGCCTTGCGGTATTTTCAATTCAAAATTCGGATACCCTTGCGGCGTGCACCAAGCCTTTAAAGCGGGGTTTAATCTTTTTATTTCCTCTAATGTAGTGCCTGCGCATTCAGCGGCTACTTTTAAATCTATAACTTTGTCAATTTTAACCTTGTCATATTTTAGAGGCGGCTGATACTCTATATTGTCAAAGCCGTATCTTTTTAAATTTTCTCCGACAATTACAGCCGCTATAAATTGCGGGACATAATTTTGAGTTTCCCGAGGCGCCGCTTTTCTTTTTATAACGGAATCCATATCAGGCGCATTTGAAAATTTCATATCGCGCAGCAATCCGTATTCGCCTCTATTATAAGCGGCAAGAGCGAGATGCCAATCGTTTAACATCAAAAACAATTGCTTTAAATAGACGCAGGCTGCTATTGTTGATTTTTCAGGGTCGCGCCGCTCGTCAATCCAATAATTGATTACAAGCCCAAGAGCCCTTCCTCTGTGAGGCATAATTTGCCAAAGACCAGCCGCCCCAGCCCGAGAAACATCGCCTAAACTAAAAGAACTTTCAACTATAGGCAGATAGAATAATTCTTCGGGCAAACCGAATTCTTTAAAAGTCTTGAGTATCATA
Source organism: Elusimicrobiota bacterium (assembly GCA_031256695.1). GTDB lineage: Bacteria > Elusimicrobiota > Endomicrobiia > Endomicrobiales > Endomicrobiaceae > JAIRQB01. The sequence continues at coordinate 4,529 of JAIRQB010000196.1, forward strand.
TCCCTATAAGCGCCGCTTTTTGAAAGAGCGTTTATAATTCTTGCTTTTCCATTGCGCGAATAAATATCTATATATCTGTCAACTAAAGAATTGTCTCCGATGTCTAAAGGTATG
>JAIRQB010000027.1 GCA_031256695.1 Elusimicrobiota bacterium
GCTCTATGCCGTCTTTTGTTTTGACGGCGCAGCCTTGACAATTCCCAAGCCCGCAAGCCATCTTTTCTTCAAGAGAAGCAAAGCCTTTTAAATGATTGCGTTTTAAAACGGCAGAGGCGGATTTAATCATTTCAGACGGTCCGCATATATAAAAAACAGCCTCAGTATAAAGATTCAAATTCTTTTCTAACAGTTTTGTAATAAAGCCTTTTTTTCCAACCGAGCCGTCTTCTGTTGAAATAAAAACTCCATTGCAGAATTTTTTAATTTGATTTAAGCGGAGCAAATCGTTTTTTGCCTTTGCGCCGTAAAATAAAATTATTTTTTCTTTTATTGTTTTAGCGAGGAAAAATAAAGACGCTATGCCCGTTCCGCCCGCTATAAGAATTGCCGTTTTGCCTTTTTGACGGGCGGCGGCGCTTTGTTCTAAATAACCGTTGCCGAGCGGTCCTAAAGCGTCAATTTGCCCGTTTTTTATTTCAGACAAAGTTTTTGTTCCTTTGCCTGCCGCTTTGTATAAAAATGAAATAATTTGTCCTTCGGCATCATATATGCTGAAAGGTCTTCTCAAAAAAAAGCCGGGCGCAGTTATCATAAAAAACTGCCCCGGTCTGCAATTTTGCGCCGCTTCTTTTGCCTCTATTTTCAATTCAAAATAATCTTTTGCAATCTGTTTATTTGAGATTATCTTATAGCGTCTATCAAATCTTAATTTTCCCAAACTATTTTACCCCCTACTATAGTCATTACGGCGGCTCCTCTAAAATTCCGTCCTATAAAAGGAGAATTTGCGCTTTTAGACACAATATCCTCTTTTTTAAATTCATAAAAGCATTGCGGGTCTATTATTGTAATGTCAGCGATGCCACCTTCTTTTAAAGAACCTCTATTTTTTAAATTAAAAATTCTTGCAGGGTTAAATGAGATTTTTTCCACCGCTTGAGAAAGCGTCAAAATATCATTGTCAACTAATTCATTTAGGACAAGACTCAGCATAGTTTCAAAGCCGATTATGCCGAAAGGAGCGGCGTCAAATTCTCTCATCTTTTCTTCTTGAGTGTGAGGAGCGTGGTCGGTGGCTATGCAGTCAATAGTTCCGTCGGAGAGAGCCTTTCTTATAGCCTCTAAATCTTTTTTGCTCCTCAAGGGCGGGTTCATTTTTGTATTAGCGTCAAAGACTCTTACATCGTCGTCTGTTAGAGAAAAATAATGAGGGCAAGTTTCTGCTGTAACTTTTATGCCTCTTTTTTTTGCGCGCCGCACTAAATCCGCCGAGCCTGCCGTTGAAATATGCGCTATATGGAGATGTCCTCCTGTGAGCTCTGCAAGCATAATGTCGCGGCTTACCATTATCTCTTCCGCTTGAGCGGGTATGCCTCTTAAGCCTAAAATTGTGGAGTTTAAGCCTTCATTCATTACGCCCAAAGCGCTAAGTTCTTTGTCTTCGCAATGAGAAATTACGGGCAGAGAAAACATTTTTGAATACTCCAAAGCGCGCCGCATAATTTGAGAGTTGGAAACAGGCTCTCCGTCGTCGCTTATTGCAATAATGCCCGCTCTTTTCAAAACGCCTATTTCAGATAATTCCGCGCCTTGAGAATTTTTTGTAATGCAGCCTATTGGAAAAACGTTTACAACTCCCTCTTTTTGGGCTTTCAAAAGTATAAATTCCACAGTCGGCGCATTGTCTATCGGCGGTTTTGTATTAGGCATACAGAAAACTGAAGTTATGCCGCCTTTTGCGGCAGATTGCGTTCCGCTTTTAATAGTCTCTTTATTTTCCAACCCCGGTTCTCTCAAATGAGAGTGAATGTCAATTATGCCCGGTATCGCTATTTTGCCGCTTCCGTCTATAACTTTAGAAAAAGCCTTGCCAGGTTTAGAAACAATCAATCCGTTTTCTATAAAGAGGCTGTCTACGGCATCTTTATTTTGAGAAGGGTCAACAACTCTTATGTTTTTAATTTCAAAGTTCATTTTTGCCCGCCTTTGGTTTTAATAAAAATAAAACAGCCATTCTGACCGCTATTCCATTTGTCACCTGCTCATTTATAACTGAATTTACGCTGTCTGCGGCGTCTGATGATATTTCAATGCCCCTGTTCATAGGACCCGGGTGCATTATCAAAATATCTTTTTTCGCTTTCGCAAGCCTCGCCTTTGTCAACTGATAGAGTTCTACGTATTCGTGGACTGAAGGGAAAAGATTTTCTTTTTGCCTCTCTAACTGTATTCTTAAAATATTTACAACATCTGCTTTTTTTATAGCCTCGTCTAAATCATAGTAGACTTCAACGCCTAAAGTTTCAATTTTAGGCGGTATTAAAGTAGGAGGACCTGCCACAGACACTTTTGCCCCCATTTTTGTCAAAGCCCATATATTTGATTTAGCCACCCGCGAATGCAAGATATCTCCTACAAGCAAAACGTTTAGATTTTCAAAACTCTTTTTTTTCTCATAAATAGTGTAGAGGTCAAGAAGCCCTTGCGTAGGATGTTCGTGAAAACCGTCTCCCGCATTTATAATAGAGGCGTCTAATGAGCGGGCTAAAATATCGGGCGCTCCCGAGAGAGAATGCCTTATTATGATGTAATCGGCGTTCATTGCCTGCAAAGTTTTTCCCGTATCTATTAAACTCTCGCCTTTTACGACGCTTGAAGCGGCGACTGTTATATTTACGACATCGGCTGAAAGTCTTTTTGCGGCTATTTCAAAAGAAGTCCTAGTGCGCGTTGAAGGCTCGTAAAAAAGCGTCACAACAGTTTTTCCGAGCAGAGTCGGCGCTTTTTTTACTGAACGCGTAAAAAGACTTTTAAACGGGCGGACTGAATCTAAAACAATTTGCAATTCTTTTTTGTCTAAATTTTGAAGTCCTAATAAATATTTTCTGTTTAAAATCATAAATCCTCTTTTTTACAGGCAACTATTGAGTATTGACGCGCGCCGCTTGACATCCGCGGCTGCAGACGGCAAAACTATAAAACTATAACTCTATCAACTTTTTCTATTTCTTTGCATTCAACTTTTATTTTTTTTGCGCTGGGATATTTAAAGCCCACGTAATTTGCTTCTATTGGAAATTCTCTATTCCCTCTGTCTATTAAAACGGCAAGTTTAATAGTTTTCGGACGTCCGAAGGATATTAAAATATCTAATGCGGCTCTGACAGTTCTGCCCGTAAAGAGAACGTCGTCAACGAGCAGTATATTTTTTTTATTTAAGTCAAAAGGGATTTCAGTATCTTTTATCAGCGGAATATCCAAACCCAAATCGTCTATATCATCTCTGTAGAGCGTTATATCTATAGTTCCAAAGGGAAATTGCAGAGAGGGCTTTTTTAAACGTTTTGAAAGAGCCTCCGTTATTCTTTTAGATAAAAAGACGCCTTTTGTATGCATTCCAACGACCGCTAAATTGTCAAGGCTGGGATTGTCTCTTAAAATTTCACTGCAAATTTTTTCTACCGCTTGATTAAAACCCGCTGAATCTAAAATTATATCCATCGCCGCCTCCTAAAAATTAAAAATTATGTCAATACTGCATCTTTATCTTGCCTTTGAAAAGAGAAAAGAAACGGCAACAGTGATTGCGGCGCGCTATGTGTTTGCGCACGACGCAATGACACCCAGTTTGGGCAAAGACAAAAACAAAATGGATTGCGGCTTCCGCCGCAATGACACCCGGGCACAGTGTGTTTGCGCCGAGCGCCGGCTTCTATCTAAACCGCTCATCGCGCTTGTCTCTATCAGAATTGCGCAGCGCACTTGTCTCTATCAGAATTGCGCACGACGCAAATGACACCCGTTTTGGGCAAAGACAAAAACAAAATGGATTGCGGCTTCCGCCGCAATGACACCCGGGCACAGTGTGTTTGCGCAGCGCTGTGTTTTTGCGCCGAACGCCGGCTTCTATCTAAACCGCGCATCTCGCTTGTCTCTATCAGAATTGCGCAGCGCACTTGTTTCTATCAGAATTGCGCATCGCACTTGTCTCTATCAGAATTGCGCGCGCCGCAAATGACGCTGAGACAGCGACATAAGTTCCTAAATTGTTAATTCTCTGATGTGTTTTCTCAAAGGTAAAACTTTTGCAGGGGATACTGACAATTCATCAATTCCCATCTTTAAAAATTCTTCTGTCAGTTTTAAGTTTCCCGCTAATTCTCCGCAAATGCCGACCCAAGCATTATTTTTATGCCCTTTTTCAACTACTTCTTTAATCAAAGTCATAATAGCGGGATGGTAAATATCGGCATAGCGCTCAATTTTTTGATTTTGTCTGTCAACTGCTAAAGTATATTGAGTCAAATCATTTGTCCCTATGCTGAAAAAATCAACTTCTGGGGCAAGAGTTTCGCAAATAAGAGCGGCGGCAGGCGTTTCTATCATAATGCCCACTTGAGTTTTATCATTGAAAGCCGCTCCTTCTGTTCTCAATTCTTTCTTTACATCGTCTATAAATTTTTTAGCCTCGCGCGCTTCCCAAAGAGATGCAATCATTGGAAACATCACCGCTATATTTCCAAAAGCGGAAGCCCTATACAAAGCCCGCAGTTGAGTTTTAAAAACTTCAGGTCTATCAAAACTCAATCGTATTCCGCGCAAACCCAAAGCGGGATTTTCCTCTTTGTCTAAATTGAAATAATCAACTTGTTTATCAGCGCCTATATCCATAGTTCTAATTACAACTTCTTTGCCGTCAAGCCCCTCGGCAACTTTTTTATAGGCGTTAAATTGTTCTTCCTCGCTGGGATAAGATTTCGCGCTTATATATAAAAACTCGCTTCTAAAAAGACCTATCCCCCCCGCGTCATTTTCTAAAACCAAAGGCAATTCTTCAGGCGCTCCTATATTTGCGCAAACTCTAATTTTGCGCCCGTTACGCGTTATATTTTCTTTTCCAATAAACTCCAAGAAAAATTTTTTCTCTTTGTCCTCTTTTTCTTTTTTTTCTCTTATGTTTTTTAAAGTAATTTCATCGGGCGATATATAAACTGCTCCTGCATTTCCGTCAACTGCCGCTGTTTTACCGTCAAGCGATTTGTCTATTTTTACGCCCAACTGCAAAACGGCGGGTATGCCTAAATTGCGCGCAAGAATTGATGTGTGAGAAGTTGTTGACCCCTCTGCTGTAATTAAAGCGAGCAGTTTTGATTTATCAAATTGCATAGTTTGGCTTGGATTTAAATCTTTTGCGGCTAAAATAAAAGGGTTTTCTCTATTTATGCCCGCTGACTCTTTTCCCAAAATGCAATTTATCAGCCTTGAAGTTATATCTCTGACATCTGCCGCTCTTGCGCGCATATATTCATCGTCAGACGCTGAAAAGTTTTCAGCAAATTCTTCGCCCGTAGAATAAGCGGCAAAATCAGCGCTGTTTTTCTTGTCTCTTATTTTTTCCAAAATAGCGTCTATATAATCATCGTCTTCTAACATCATTTTGTGTATTTCAAAAATAGCCGCATCTTTTTCCCCCGCCTCTTTTAACGCCTTTTGATAGACTTCGTCAATTTGAGTTTTGGCTGTCTCTAAAGATTTTTTAAGACGCTCTATTTCCGCCTCGGGATTATCCGTAAAAGAAATCTCAGCGCCGAGTTTTTTTTCTTCATAAAAATATATTGTTCCTATAGCGGCGCCGGGACTTCCGCTTTTGCCTTGTAATGTTTCCATAAATCAAATCTCCTTAAAAAATTTTTCAAGCGCAGTCTTTATTCTGCGCATAGACTCGTCTTTGCCTAAAAGTTCCAATAAGTGAAAAAGACTCGGTCCCTGCGTCCTGCCTGAAACAGCGACTCTTATAGGATGAAAAACTTGACCCGTTTTTAAATTATTCTCTTCTGCTAAATTGCGGCAGAGTTTTTCTAAATCCTCCGCTCCAAAGCCGTCAAGACTCGCCGTTTTTTCTAAAAAAGCCCCTAAAACAATTTTTGCGCTTTCTCTATTTTTATCTGACAAAAACACCTTTGAGACCGCTTCCTCTTGATAAATGACTTCTTTTACAAAAAAGAAATCAACTAAACCGTAAATGTCTTTTAATGTCTTTATTTTTTCTCTCTCCAAAGAAACCGCTTGCTTCAAAACGCCGCTGTCCCAATTTTCTATTAAATGCTCTTGAGCCGTCTCTTTTAAGTAATTTAAGAAAATCTCATAGACTTCTTCAGGCGTTTTTGAACGGATTTTTTCGCCGTTTAACCACAAAAGTTTTGCAGGGTCAAATGTTGAAGGGCTGCCGCCGCACATATCAAGTGAAAATTTTTCTTTGAGTTCTGCCATTGTAAAAATCTGCTGGCTGTCTGCCGTTGACCACCCCAATAAAGCAAGATAATTGATTAAAGCCTCAGGCAAATATCCTTCCTTTTGATATTCTAAAACTGAAGTATGCCCGTGTCTTTTAGAGAGGCGCGTCCCGTCTGGTCCTAAAATCATAGCGGTATGGGCAAAGTTTGGAATTTCCCATCCTAATGCCTTGTAAATTTGAATTTGTTTAGGAGTATTTGAGATATGGTCATCGCCTCTTATAATATGCGTGATGTCCATTGCGAAGTCGTCAATTACGCAGGCGAAATTATAAGTAGGCGTGCCATTTGCTTTGGCTATTACAAAATCGTCTAAAAGATTATTTTCAAATTCCACATTGCCGCGGATAATATCTGCCCAAGCAGTTTTCCCCTCTTTCGGCATTTTAAACCTTATAACAGGCATTATGCCTTGCGCTTCTTTTTCCTTTCTTTGTTCCGCAGTCAAATTAGAGCATTTGCCGTTATATTTCGGCGGCATTTTATTTAGTTGAGCCTGTTTCCTCATCTCTTCAACTTCCTCAGCGCTGCAATAACAAGGATAAGCGCAGCCTTTTTCTATCAAAAGCCTGATATATTTTTGATATAAACCCGCCTCTTTCCTAAGCATTTGGAAATAAGGCGCATATTTTTCATTTTCTTTGCCGGGTCCCTCGTCAAAATCTAATCCAAGCCACTTTAAAGCGTTTAAAATTATTTGAGCAGAAGACTCTGTTGAGCGGGCTTCATCTGTGTCTTCTATTCTTAAAATAAATTTCCCGCCTTCTCTTTTTGAGAAAAGATAATTAAA
>JAIRQB010000065.1 GCA_031256695.1 Elusimicrobiota bacterium
CAATCCATTTTTGTTATAAGACTTTCACCTTTTTTAGTATTCATCGCCCAAATCTTCCCATTTAGGATTTACGTCTTCTATCAATTTTATTTTCCACATTCTTTTCCATTCTTTAAGACATTTTTCCCGCCAAATAGCGCTGTCTACATCGTTAAAATCCTCAATATAAACCAGCCTATTTAACTTATATTTTTTAGTAAAACCTTTATAAAGACCGCTTCTATGTTCATACATTCTGCGCGTAATATCATTTGTTATGCCTATGTATAATGTCCCCCTCTTTTTGTTTGTAACAATATATACATAGTATTGCTTTGACATAATGTCCTCCAAATAAGAGGAAACTATTTTTTTTAGCCAACTGGGATTGCGACAGCGCAAAATGGATTGCGGCTTCCGCCGCAATGACACCGTCCCGTCTGTCATTCCGTCGCAAGACGGAATCCCTGTTGCCTTTGAAAGACAAACGACGACAATGGATTGCGGCAGCGCTATGCGTTTGCGCACGCCGCAATGACAAACAAGGCAATGCTTCAAAAATGGATTGCGACTTCCGCAATGACGCCAAGTCAAATGCCTTTTTTGACGGCTTTTAAACTTAAAAAACCTTGTTTCAATTAAAAATTTTATCGTAAAAAACAATGCGTTTTTAGAAATTACGAGCAAGGGGCGGGAATTGTATCAAAAGAAAATTTCAAAAACTAATTGACAAATATGCTTTTGCGCAAGAGAGCGCAAAAAAGCAAAAAAGAAAACAAAAAAACCCGGCATTCCAAAATGAAACGCCGAGTTTTTTATTTAGCATTGCTTGAGGCTGCAACATTGCAGATAAAATAAGCAAAGACAGATTATGTTTGTCTCAACTTTGTCAATTGATACGCCGTCTTTGTCTGCGCAGCCCGCCGAGATTCTTAAACTATTTTTGTTTTTAATTCTTAATTTAAAACATACTTCCGATTGTAAAATAAAATTCGCTCGTCCTGGCATCGTCGCGGGAACGGTTTAAACCATATCCCCAATCAAGACGGAGCGGAAACATAGGAGTGGCAAATCTTATTCCAAAACCTACTCCGTGACGAAGTCTATCTTTATTGCTTGGATTTTCGCTGTCAGGGTCTCTGGTCGCCAAAGTTAAATCAACATCGCTCAAATATTTCCAAGAGCCGCCTATATCGTAAAAGAAAGCGCCTTGTAAAATCGTTCTATTCTTTTCAGCATAGATTGGGAATTTATATTCAACATTAAAGACAGCCATATATCTTGCCCCGCCCGTATTTCCTATATTCGTATTGTATTTATAGCCCCTGACTGTATCTACTCCGCCTATGTAATAGTATTCATTGATTGGAACATCCTGTCCATTGTAGCCTTCAACTTCTCCAAGGTTTAAATTGAAAGACAAAACGAATTTCCAAAAAGTAGGAAAAAACCAAGAAGACCTAAAACGCGTCTTTATAAAATCTCTATCTCCGCCGAGATATTTAGAGGCAACTTGAAAACTTAAAGATTCTCTCTGCCCCTTTGACGGGTCAAAATAATAATCTCTCGTATCGTAGGCTATTGAAGCAAGAATGCTTGAAATATTGTCTTTTGATATATCGGTAGCGGCATTAAAGAGAGCAACCGCTCTGCCGTCCGCGCCGTCTCTTAACCTTATATTTACATTTTCAAAAGAATATCCAAGCGAAACAGAAAAAGTATCGCTAAGACGCGGCGCTATGCGGACTGAACTCCCTATTCTTTTCTCGTCGTAGACAGAAGAATAGCCTGCATAATCTCTTATCCTGTCAACATTATAAAGGCTCAAAGTCAATGCGGCATTTTGTCCGAAAATCCAAGGCTCAGTCCAATCTATTTGATAATTCTGCCTGATTTGACCGAATTCGCCCAAGAGATTTACTCTCTGCCCTAAACCAAATAAATTCAGATATTGAAATTGCAAAGACGCCACAAAAGAATCTACGGAAGAATAACCGGCGCCCGCGGAAATCATACCGGGTCTCCCCTCTGTGACATTGAATTCCAAATCCATTGTATCTTGCGATACGGGTATAAGTTTAGGCTCTACTCCTTCTATAAAACCAAGATTGTAAATTTTCTGCATACTGAGGCGCACTTTTGAGGCTGAAAGAGGGTCGCCGTTTTTGAGAGAAATTTCGCGTCTTATAACTTTGTCTTTCGTTGAATACAGCCCGTCTATATAAATATTTCCGACATAGACGCGCGTATTTTCAAGGATTGCAAAATTTATATCAACAATTCCGTTTTCTGCGTCTTTTTTAAACTCGGGGTTTATATTGGCGTTTAAATAGCCTATATCGGAATAACTCTCATACAAACCCTGCATAGTTTCAATCAATTCATCTTGCTTAAAAATTCTGCCTTTTCTCAATTTGAAAGCATCTTTGATAGTTTTTTCCTGCAAAGCCTCGTAGCCGCTTGCGGTTATGCCGCCTATTTTATATCGGGGACCTTCGTCTATATCAAGCGTAATGGTCATCAGCGTCCTTTCATCGTTATAAGTAATTGACGAGCCTATAAAAGAATAATCCATAAAACCGTTATTGACATAAAAAGTTTCTATCGTTTTTAAATCAGTCCTAAAACCCTCGGGCTTGAAAGGCTTTTTTATGCGCGTATTCTTCATCTGCCTAATTATCGTCCTGTTGTTAAAAGATTTTAATCCGTTTATTTCAATCTTTGCGATTGTGATTTTATTGTTTTCAGTGATTAAAAAATTGATTGACATTTTATTTGTTTTATCGTCGGTTATGGGATAGACTTCAAGTTCTATTCCGCTATAGCCTTCATCGGCATAAAGTTCAAAAATTTTAAGTTTCGTCTCTTCTAGTTTGGCGGAATCAAAAAACTGTTTTTCTTTTAAAGAACTTTCGCGCCTCAATTTCCCACGAGAGATTTGCTTATTGCCTTTAAAATCCATTTTTTCAATATATGGTTTTTCCGCCACTGTAAAAGTTAAAACTCCGTCGCGCGGATTGAATTTATATTCTAAATCCTCAAAGTATCCGAGTTCAAGAATCGCCCTCGCATCGTCGCGGACGGTCTCTTCCGTGTAAATATGCTGTTTTTTAGAGACGATTGCCGACAAGACGTCTTTTTCTTTCACGTTTTTGAGCCCAAGCACTTCAACCCTGCTTATGACATCGGTCTGGGCAGACGCCATAGACGAGAATAAAAGCAAAAAAGCAATCGCTAAATATTTTTTCATTCCAAACTTCCTCCTATCGCTTTCAAATTATTTCGCGGATTATACTAAATTGAATGAAAGCCTCTTTTAAGACGCATAAATGCAAAGGCGGGGCTTCGGCAAAAATGCGTTTAAATAAGGCTGTTTTTGCCGCTCAATGCAAAGACGGCATAAAAAAGTAAAATGCCTAATTGAAAAATTATTAGAATGCAAAAGGCGGCGCTTTAAAACGCCGATAGAAAAATTAAAAAAACAAGAGGACAAGAGGAAAAGATGAAAGAAATATCCTATTTTGAATTCAGCAGATTAAAAATATCCGCTTCAAATTTTTTATTGTTTGGAGAGGAAAATTATCTTATTTCCGAAGCGCTAAACAAAATACAAAAAGCGCTTTCAATAGACGCTTTAAACAAAGAAGTTTTTTACTGCGGGGATTGCCGCATTGAAGACATTTTATACGCTTTAAAAACTATTCCTTTTTTAAACAGCAAGCGTTTAGTAATAGTAAAAGAAGCCGAAAAAATAAAAAGCGCGGCAGCCGCTCAAAATTTGGCTGATTATTTTGACAATCCCTCTGAAAGTTCCTGCCTCGTAATATGTTATTGCGCCTCTTATAAAAAAGATAAATCTGAAGAGAGAAAAAAATTGATAAGCAAATGCTTAAAATCAAAACACTGCATAGCGGTTGACTGCAAAAAAGTCTATGAAAGAGAAGCCGCATCTTTTATAAAAAGCAAATTTGCCGAATTAGGAAAGAACTCCTCTCAAGAAGCCGCAGACGCTCTCATAGAGGAGCAGGGCTGCGAATTGCAAATTTTGTCAAAAGAAATAGAAAAAGTTGCGCTTTTTGCGGGCAAAGACAAAAAAAATATCAGCCGCGAAGACGTTGAGACGGCGGGAGGATATACAAAAGACATAAACGCTTATAATTTGACGTCGCTTCTTGAAGAGAAAAAAGCGAAAAAAGCGCTTTTCGTTTTAGAAAAATTATTAGAGCAGGGAGAAGAACCTCTCAAAATACTCTCGTCTATAATCTATTGCGCGCGTCAAATGCTGAAAATCAAAAGTATGATTGAAGAAGGCGCAAAAACTATGCCTGAAATTTATCCGCACTTGAGAATGCATCCTTATTATCAGAAATCTTTTTTAGAAAATTTAAGCAGGCATAAATTGAAAACTTTAAAAAAAACTCTGCGCCAAACGCTAAATGCCGACCTTGCCGTAAAGACGGGCGGCGATGTTTTTATGAATCTTGAAAAAACCGTTTTGCTTTTATGTTCCGATTAAACTGCGCTTTGTTTTTTAACGCGCCCTCCGCTTTTAAACGAAAGGCGCGCTTTTTGTTTTTTATAGAGGAAAAATGAAAATCATAGACGCTCACGCCCATATTTATCCTGAAAAAATAGCGGAAAAAGCCGCCTCTGCCCTTGAAAGCATAATAGAGAGAAAACTCCGCGTCATTCCGACGGCGGACAATCTTTTAAAAAAAATGGACGAGGCTCAAATCTCAAAGAGCGTTGTCGCCTGCGTATCAACGCGCCCTGAGCAGACTGTTCCAATAAACAATTGGCTTTTCTCAATAAAGAATGACAGATTTATTCCTTTCGCCTGCCTTCACCCTTTTTACAAAGGATATAAAGAAGAAATCAAAAGAATAAAAGAAAATGCCGCAGGAATAAAAATGCAGCCTGAGATTCAAAATTTCTTTATTGACGCGAAAGAGGCTTTTTATGTCTTTGAAGAAATGCAAAAACTATCCATTCCCCTTCTGCTCCATTGCGGACGCGAATATCTATTTAAAGAGGAGGAAACTGTCTGCGCATCTCCAAAAAGGCTTTTAAAAGTTATAAAAGAATTTCCGAATTTAAAGATAATAGCAGCCCACCTCGGCGGCTTTGCAATGTGGAGGCAAGTTATTGAAAAATTGGAAGGCGAACACTTATATTTTGATTCTTCCTGCGCTCTGTCTTTAATGGGAGCAGATTTAAGAAAAGCGTTTTTCGGCAAATTCGGCTTTGACAAGATTTTCTACGGCTCAGATTATCCAATGGCTGCCCAGAAAGACGAAATAGAATTTATAAAAAACTTAGAACTGTCTGAAAAAAATAAAGAAAAAATTTTAGGCGCAAATTTTGAGTCTTTTTTGCGTCAAAAATAAAAGGGGATTATTATGAAACAAAGCGATTGCCCGATAGGGATTTTTGATTCAGGTTTCGGAGGACTTACCGTAATGTCTGCGGTATGCAAAATTTTGCCGTCTGAAAATATTATTTATTTCGGCGATACCGCTCATCTGCCCTACGGCTCAAAATCAAAAGAAACTGTTTTGAAATTTTCAAAAGACATAGCGGATTTTTTGATTTCTAAAAATATAAAAATGCTTGTTGTCGCCTGCAATACGGCTTCTGCATTCGCTTTAAAAGAATTGAGAAAAACATTGAAAATAGAAGTTGCAGGAGTTATAGAAGCAGGCTCTAAAAAAGCGGTTTTGGAGAGCGCAAATAAAAGAATAGGCGTGATTGGAACGCAAGGCGCTATGGCGAGCGGCGCTTATAAAAGAGAAATCAAAAAGATATGCGGGAAGGCTCAAGTGTTTCAGCAATCCTGCCCGCTTTTTGTTCCAATAGTTGAAGAGGGCTGGACAAATACAAAAGCGGCTGATGAAATTGCGGCAGTTTATTTAAAGCCTTTGGCGGCAAAAAAAATAGATGTCCTCGTTTTAGGCTGCACACATTATCCTCTGCTTAAAAACAGCATCCGCAAAAATACAGAAGGCATAAAACTTATAGATTCGGCATTGTCTGTAGCGCTTGAAGTAAAAGATATTCTTGAACGCAAAAAGTTAAAAAGGGAAAGCGCAAAGAAGCCTTTTTTGCGCTTTTACGCCAGCGATGACCCTAAAAAATTCCAAACTATAGGACGCAAATTTTTCTCCTCAAAAATAAAGAAAGTTGAAAAAATTGTTTTGGATTGAAAATGCAAAGCGACAGTTTTGCTTGAGCGGAAAAATCTAAAAGAAATCGGCGGCTTAAATTTTGTTAAAAATATGAATTTAAAAGGAGTTATTATGAAAGAAAAAATCTTGGTTTCAATTATTGCAGGTTCTGATTCCGATTTGGAAACGGCAAATGAAGCGGTTAAAATTTTGAAGTTTTTCTCAATACCGCATTCTATAAACATAGCCTCTGCTCATCGCAGCGCAAAACATTTAGAAAACTGCATATCAAATGCCGTAGAAAACGGAGCGCAAATTTTTATAGCGGCGGCGGGAATGTCTGCGGCTCTGCCGGGCGCGATAGCGGCTCAGACAATTCTCCCCGTAATAGGCGTCCCGATAGCAGGTCAATCTTTGGCTGGTCTTGACTGCCTCTTGTCAATCTCGCAAATGCCGAAAGGAGTCCCCGTTGCAACTATGTCTATAGGAAAAGCAGGCGCTGTAAATGCCGCCGTCCTTGCCGTCCAAATACTTGCTCTATCAGACGCCGCTTTAAGAGAAAAACTTGCCGCATACAAAAAATCAGCGGCAGATGAAGTGATAAGCAAAGATTTAAAAATTCAAATAGATAAAACAGGCATAGCGGATGGATAACTGATAAAATTGAGAAGTTAAAAGTTAAGGAAAACAGCAATATAAAAAAGACAAAAAGCGCAGACCCCTGGTGTCATTGCGGCGTGCGCAATTCTGATAGAGACAAGTGCGCGGCGCAAACACATAGCGCTACCGCAATCCGCTAAAGCCCGGGTGTCATTCCCGAGTTGCCCTCTATAAATAAGGCAACTCAAGAAGGCGGGAATCCCTGTTTGTTATAGGATTTTCACCTTCTTGTTGTTTGCCTTTGAAAAGAAAACAACAGAAAGCGATAAAAAACGACTTGAGCAAAAATGGATACTTGAGTTGCTTTGCATAATGTTTAGCAACTCCCGCTGGCGAAACATCGGCTAAAGCCGCTGTTTCTTGCGTGAGTATGACAACACTGGAACTGGCGTCAAAGCCCAGCCCTCCGGGCGTCAAGCCGCTTTCAAAATAAATTATTTTATTGTTATACAATGCCTGCAGACAAATGCTGTTTCATTTTGTTTTTGGAGGTTTATATGCCGCAAATTAAAAAAATCTCAGCGTTTTATCATCTGTCATCTGGAATTTACAATTCTAAAACCATAACCTTTTTCAAAACCGCCGCTTTCTCTTTTCTTTTTCTCTTATGCTTTTTATTCTATCCCGGAAAGTCCCATTCTCAATTTTCAACTTTTAGCCAATTTAAAACTGCAATCTCAAACGATAATTATGATATAGACCTCTCTGAGTATTCAAATTCCTCGCATCCTCTCGTTTTTAATGGTTCTATATACGAGTATGGCGCAATTGGCAATAACGGAATATTAAGAGGTCTTGCCGACTCGGATTATGCGCTTTTAGAAGGCAATTCTTCACATATTGATTTTAGAGGCTGGGGGCAGAGAAAAAAAACCTCTTTTTTTGGAAATATCATTTTTAACGATTTTGGGTCAATGGAATTCAGCGGGATTTATGCCTATATAGCAGATTTGATTTTTTCCAATTCTTCTATAACTTTTTCAAACAATGAAACGCGTATGGACAGCGGCGGGGCTATTTCCTCTGAAGGCAATTCATATTTTGAATTCGCAATTTCTTCTGTCCATTTTTTAAACAATACTGCGTCGGAAGGCGGAGCGCTTTATGCCCAAGACAATTCCTCTTTTGTCTTTGAAAATTCTGAAGTCAAATTCACAAGCAATACCGCTTCTCAAAACGGCGGCGCTATTTTTTCAGGACAATCAAAGTTTATATTCGCAATTTCTTCTGTCCATTTTACCAGCAATAGCGCAAACAACGGCGGCGGCGCAATTTATGCCGAACAATCAAGTTTATTTTCTTTCTCAAATTCATCGCTAAATTTCACCAGCAATACCGCTAACGGCAACGGCGGCGCTA
>JAIRQB010000092.1 GCA_031256695.1 Elusimicrobiota bacterium
TGAAAATGCAAAGAGAATAATATCCGCTTTTATTGAAAGGAATGAAATTTATTCAAATGATTATAAAAGCGCTTTGCAAGAAATTGCTCAAAGAAATTACGGCGTTGTTCCGTCATATCAAGTCAGCAAGACTTTCGGACCAGACCACAATAAGAATTTTGAAGTGACAGTTTCAGTAAAGAGCGTTCCTTTGGGGATAGGCGTTGGAAAAACAAAAAAAGAAGCGCAACAGCGCGCCGCAGAGAAGGCTATTAAAAATATAAGTGTTGGACAATAATTTTTCGTTGGATAAGGCATAAGGAGTTTATAATGGATTATTTTTTGAATGAAGAAGAGCAGATGATGATAGAAACAGCCCGAAGCGTAGCGATAGAAAAAATGAAGCCTTTAAGAGAGCATTTTGATGAGACTGAGGAATTCCCTTGGGAAATAGTCAAAGAATTTGCGCAAGCCGATTTATGCGGCGTCTATATACCTGAAGAATACGGCGGTTTCGGCAAAGGGATAATGGGTTTAGTTTTAGTGGTTGAGGAATTATGCAAAGTTGACGGCGGAGCCGCTTTAGCCCTTGCTGCAACTGCGCTTGGAACTTTGCCTATACTTATAGCGGGAAATGATGAGCAGAAAAAGAAATATTTGCCTGATATAGCATCAGGCGCAAAACTTGCCGCTTTTGGTCTAACAGAAGCGGAAGCAGGTTCTGATGCAACGGGAATGAGAACTACAGCCGTCAAAGACGGCGATTTTTATATTTTAAACGGCTCAAAGTGCTTTATCACAAATGGCGGAGAGGCGGAAACCTATACAATTTTTGCCAAAACTAATCCTGCCCGAGGCGCAAGAGGAATATCTTGTTTTATTTTAGAAAAAGGTATGGAAGGCTTTACTTTCGGCAAGAAAGAAAAAAAGATGGGTATAAGGGCTTCAGCCACAAGAGAATTGATTTTCACAAATTGCAAAGTTCATAAAGACCAAATGCTCGGTAAAGAAGGACACGGCTTGATGATAGCGCAGGCTACTTTGGACAATTCAAGACCCGGCGTAGCCGCTCAAGCGCTCGGCATTGCCGCAGGCGCTCTTGATGAAGCGGTAGAATATGCGCGGAAAAGAGTTCAGTTTGGACAGCCCATTGCTTCTTTCCAAGGCATACAGCACTTATTAGCCGATATGGCTACAGAAGTTGAGGCAGCAAGAGCTTTATTGTATTGCACAGCAAGAGCCATTGATGCAAATAGCGGCAAGTCTGAGAAAGAGCAGAAAAGAACAAGCAAAGAATCCGCTATGGCAAAATTGTATTGTTCAGAGACCGCTATGAGAGTTACGACAAATGCGGTTCAGATTTTAGGCGGATACGGCTATTCACGGGAATATCCCGTTGAGAAAATGATGCGCGATGCAAAAATTACAACTCTCTATGAAGGCACAAGCCAAATACAAAAAAATGAAATCGCTTTGAATTTAATTAAAGAATCAGCCGCAAAAAACAAATAATCAAAAAATTGGAAAACAAATGACAATAAAAATGCAGAAAAAAGAAAAGATGTTTTTCTATAAAGAAAATTTAAGCGGAGTTGCTTTTGCCGCTTATTTTTCTTTTGCATTTTTTTTATTTGCTTCCTCAATATCTTTATCCAATATAAAAGTCATCATCGTCCTACCTGTAGTAATCCTAATTCTTGGGCTTATTGCCACGCTTTGTTCCGCCTGTTTTACACATAATGCGGGTCAAAGCAGGGTGTAAAACAGGCTATCGTAGTATCAATAAATCAACAATTAAAAACCGCGGATATGAATTTTATCCGTTCAGAATATAGGATAGCCGTTTTATTGCGGTAAAATCAAAATTATGCAGTTAAACTGATTTTTAATAGATTTTGGTTTTGATAAGAGCAGTTGTTTTAAAATAAAAAAAAGGAGCAAAAAATGAATGGTTTAGCGATGCTTGTTATATCAGCAATAGTTTTACTTGCTGGATATGTTTTGTATGGGCGCTATTTAGCTCGGAAATGGGGCATAGACCCCCACAGAAAGACTCCGGCATATGAATTTGAAGATGGAGTTGATTATGTTCCTACTAAGCCCAGCGTGGTTTTTGGTCATCAGTTTGCCTCAATAGCGGGAGCAGGTCCTATAAATGGTCCTATCCTTGCCGCTATTTTCGGTTTCGGCTGGCTTCCAATTTTACTTTGGATACTTTTAGGCGGAGTATTCTTTGGAGCAGTGCAAGATTTTGCCTCTCTTTATGCCTCTATAAAAAATAAAGGCAAAACAATAGGCTATCTCATAGAATTGTATGTCGGTAAAACGGGCAAAACGCTGTTTTTGATTTTCGTTTGGCTTTTTTCCATTCTGGTGGTAGCCGCTTTTGCCGATATTGTAGCGGGAACTTTTATGGGCTATACGAAAGACGGCGCTCAAATTCAGGCAAATGCCGCAGTGGCTATGACTTCAACGCTTTTTATTTTTGCCGCTATTGCTTTGGGTTTTTATATACGCAAAGCGCGTCCTGGCGGTATAAATAGCGCTATAGTTGCAATAATAACTCTTGCTGTCTGTATAGCATTGGGTATGCTTTTCCCTATTTTTATACCTAAAACTGCTTGGCTCTATATAGTTTTTATCTATATTTTTATAGCCTCCATAACTCCCGTTTGGGCGCTTTTACAGCCGCGAGATTATTTAAATTCATTCTTACTTGTGGCTATGATAGTTGCGGCTTTTATAGGAGTAATTGTAGCGGCTCCTTCTGTTTCTATTCCCGCTTATACTTCTTTTAATCCAAGCGCAGGCGTTTATCTTTTCCCTATTTTGTTTGTGACAGTAGCTTGCGGAGCAGTGTCAGGCTTTCATAGCCTCGTTTCCTCCGGCACTACTTCAAAACAATTGTCTAATGAAAAGCATATACTCCCCATTTCTTACGGCGCTATGATGGTTGAATGTTTGCTCGCTGTTTTATCTTTGATAGCGGTAGGCTCTTTAGCGGTAGGCGGAGTTCTTCCAAAAGGCACTCCTCCCGTAATTTTCGCAAATGCTATTTCTGGATTTTTGGTTCAATTAGGGCTTCCGCAACAAGCCGCATATACTGTTATAACTCTTGCTATATCGGCATTTGCTTTGACTTCTTTGGATTCTGTAGCCCGCGTTGGACGTCTTGCTTTTCAAGAATTGTTTAGCGGCAGCGGAGACGGCGAACAAGGCGCTATTGCCAAGTTCTTCGGCAATAAATATATAGCCACAATATTCACTTTGATTTTCGGTTACTTTTTGGCTGTTGCGGGCTATCAAAATATATGGCCCCTTTTCGGCTCGGCAAATCAGTTGCTGGCAGCGCTTGCCTTAATTGCTTGCGCGGTATTTTTAAAGAAGACAAATAGACAAGGCGCTATGCTTTATATACCTATGATTGCGATGTTGGCTGTAACTTTTACGGCTTTATTTTTCACAATCAGCGCTAAATGGGGCAAACTTATGGGCGATGCCCCTTTTGCCTTCGCTTCAGACGGCTTGCAGTTGATTTTTGCTGTTTTGCTTTTATTTTTAGGCATTATGGTGGCTGTTTCAGGAATATCAAAATTAAGGGGCAATAAAGCCGCTTAAGTAAGGTCAAAAAATGGGGACTTCTGTTTTTCTCTTTTAAAA
>JAIRQB010000153.1 GCA_031256695.1 Elusimicrobiota bacterium
CCCGCAGAAAAAAGCATTTTATTTAAAGAGGCGCAAAAGAGTTTTGACGCAGAAATAAAGAATTACGCTAAAAGACACGGGATAAGTTATGAGACGGCTACAGAGGAAATTTTAGCGGACAAGTTTGTTGATTATGCGGCGGGGCGGCAAGGGATTACAGGGCGTCTTAAAGTCTTATTTGAGAGGCTTTTAAATAGGATAAAAGCATATTTAGGCAATGAGGACGCAATAAATTCAATATACGCTGATATTTGGGGCGGGAAATTTGCTGACAATGGGAATGTGGATGCGCAGGGATTACAGCAAAGCGAGGCATATAAAGAAAATAGTGAAAAGATATTTGAGCCTACTGAAGAAGACAAACAGACATATGACAAAAGTTTAAGAAAAGCATTAGGAAACCAAAACAAAGGACATAATCCGATTATAGAATTAGGCAAAACTCCCGTTGTATTACAAGTATTAGGATTTGAAAACTTGCCCGTAAAAACAAACAAGTTTATTCTTTTTAAGACAGTAGGAGAGATATTTCATCAAAATGCACACGATATAAGATATGAAACCTTACAAAGATTGCTTGATTTATTTCACAATCCATTAGTAGTTATAAAATCTTCAGAAAATAGTATGGTTTTAGTATTAAACGAGCAGGATACATCAGGCAGGCAGATTGTTTTGGCGGTAAGAAAAGCAGGTAACTCATATCATTTTGTTCCATCTTTTTACGGTAAAGATTATATTACATCTTATATGAGGCACAATTTAAAAACAAAGAAAGTTTTATATATAAAGGGAAAGAATTCTGAAATCTCGGATGAACTCCTACAGACGTTATCGCTTAACGGACTTCAGAATTCTATCCCCGACGGCATACTAACAAAAGCCGATATTATTAGCAAATACCAAAGGGCTTGGCACGGCACTGGCGTAAAAGGAATAACAGAATTTTCTAACGATAAAATCGGCAGCGGGGAAGGAGCGCAATCATTCGGCTGGGGGCATTATGCTTCAGGCAGAAGAGGCATAGGGGAGTGGTATAGAGAAACGGTAACAAGAAAAAATAGCCGGATTGACCAGAAAGCAAAACAACTAAACTTGCCAAGCGAATATGCTGTCACCATTTCAAATGGTGTTAAATTGTTTGGGGTAAAAAAAACATTGGAAGAGTTTAATGAATCAATGGAATTTGTTAAACGAGCAATAGAACATATAGAAGATGATAAAGAAAGCACTACGGATGAAAAGAACGACTTATTAGACTTTTATATAAGCGAGGAAGAAACACTTACAAAATGTATAACAATACTGAAAGACATAATGCAAACTAACACAGGACAACTTTATGAATTAGAAATCCCCGAAAGCGAGGATTTTTTGCAATGGGATGGGTTTTTCCACGAGCAGTCTGAAAAGGTTAAGAAGGCGTTGTTAAAATTACAGACAGATTTGACAGTAAGAGATATGTTAAACAATGAGGGCGAGAAAGCGGTCTACGATGCGTTAGTAGAATTTGGAACAGTTGAATTTGGCAATTATTATGAACATTCAATCAAGTATTTAGGTTTGTCTAATTTTTTTAACCTGGAACAAGGATATAATTTTATGCAGCATTTTAAGAATATACCAGCAAAGGATGATTTTGAAAGGTTTCGGATAGTGATGGGAATGTATGAGAAAATTGTAGAAATAGAGAGGATTAAAGCAAAATGGCGTGGAATAGGCAGGGATATGTATCATAGGTTATCCAATATGCTCGGAAGCGACAAAGCCGCTTCGCTGAAACTTTTAGAATACGGCATTTTAGGCAATGAATATCCTGCGGGGTCTTATAGCGGCAATACAGACAGCGAGGCGCGCAACTTTGTTTTATTTGACCCTAAATATATTGAAATAAAAAAGACTTATTATCAAAGCGGCATAGATGAAAGACTTCAAAGCGAAAACTTTAAAAAATGGTTTGGGGATTGGGAAGCGGCAAGAGAACTGACCATAAACAGAGATGGTATAAACAAAGATGAAGCAATAACAAAGATAAACAAATTAAATGGAAAAGATATTAAAAATATTAAAACAGGAATTACTGCCCAAGTGAATACAGAGCAAAGAGATAAACTTGTCAGTAATGCGGCAGTTGATAAAAGCATCGCAAATGGTTTTACAAGAGAACAGCATTATGCAGTAGCAGGCATTATTGATACATTATTTGAAAATGCCCTTTTGACAGAAGAGCGAAAAGGCAGAAAAGGCGAAAAAGACATAGATATAAAATCAATTAAACGATTTGTAGCATCGTTTCAAATGGCAGATAACAATGAAATCAACTATGCCTATATAACATTAAAAGAAAGCGTAGAACACGGGCATAAGATTTATAGCGTAGAACTTCAAGAAATAAAAAGACTCGGGAGTATGTTGGAGACATCCATTTCAAATAAATTTGAAACAAACGTCCCCCCGTCCCGAGCCAATAGGATTATAAAAGAACTCAATAAAAAATTCAATGTATCCAAAGTAGTAGACGGGCAAGGGCGTCCTTTGATTGTATATCACGGAAGCAGGACGGGCGGCGGATTTTCTAAATTCGGCAAATTTTCTTTTTTTATAGACAACAAAGATGTCGCAGATATATTTGGGAAAGAGGCTGGATATACCTTAATAGTCAACGGCAAAAAGAGAATAGTAGACAGTCAAGCGATGGATATAATACGCGGCATAGAAATGTATGAGGACGAGGATTGGTTTTTAGGGGTAAATTTTGCCGAGTGGTTAAATGATGACGGCGCTTATTCAGAAAGAGTAGCCGATAAGATAGAGGAATTGCGCGAATATGACTTTATAAAAGACCCTGGCGAGATAAAAGAATTGCGTATAGAAAAGAATGACAATTTATATGCAGTGTATTTAGACATAAAAAACCCATTAGTGTTAGACGCAAAAGGCGCTGAATGGTATCCGGCAGACAAAGATGAACCGGGAAAATACTTTGTGCCTGAGAGGCATATAAAAGAGGCAATAGAGGGCGGATATGACGGGCTGATAGTAAAGAACATAATAGAGGGCGGTTTGGGGTCAGACAACAGCGCGCCCGCTACTGATTACATAGTTTTTAACCCCAAACAAATAAAGAGCGTTGACAATGAAGGTGGTTTTAGCCGCAAGAGCGCCGACATTTACAAGCAAGGCAATAGGGCTATGCTTGAATTGACATCAGAAGGCAAGCCTTTAGTTACATTATTTGAGGATGCGGACGCTTCATCTGTAATACACGAATTTGGGCATATTTGGCTAAATGAGGGTTTGCGTTTTTTAGAGGAATATGAGGCGGCAGGCGGGAGCGAGGCATATTTAAAAGAGCAAGGGATAGAGAGGCAATATATAAATGATTTGATATTTTTGCGCAAACATTTAGGGATAGAAGCGGGCGCAGAAATTACAAGGCAACAGCACGAAGTATTTGCGCGCAGTTTTGAGGCATATTTATTTGAGGGGAAAGCGCCGACAATGGAATTGAGGCGCGTATTTGAGAATTTTCGCAGATGGCTTTTAAAAATATACAGGACGGTATTAAGTTTAGAAGCGCCGCTAAATGATGAGATAAGAGGGGTTTTTGACAGGATGCTTGCGACAGAAGAAGAGATAGAGATTGCCGAGAGTATGAAAGATTATGCGAAGTTTGGGGAAGAGGTATTAGACGAGCCTGACAAAAAGAGGCTTGAAACAATAACCGAGACGGCAAAGATGAAAGCCTTTGAGATAATGTTAAAAGAGCAAATGAGCAAATATGGCGTAAAAGAAATCTCAAAGATGAAAAAGATGAGGCAAGAGGCAATAAAAAAAGGTATAGACAATTTTGCCAAAGAGGCAATTTACAGCGCGCAGAAAAGCATAGAGGAAACATTTAAAAGTCCTGCAAAAGAGATAGCGCAAAAATACCGCGATAGAATGACGGAGTTAGACGAGGCAAAAGGCAATGATATAAAGAGATGGTATCAATCAGACAGCGGTCTTGCTGAAAGAATAAAGAAATTAGAAAGCCGTGATAGTAAAAAATATCAGCCGCATAATAAGTTAAGCAAAAAAGAGGCTGAAGGAGTTTTTAGACAAGCCGGCGAGGTATCACAAGAAAAGATAGGAAAGACAAGGTTTCCGATAGAGAGCGCCGGCAAAATTTTAAGACAACAAGGTTTTGACACTTCAACCATCATTAAATATCTGCCTGAACTTTATGAAAACTCCATCCTTTTAAATTCCATACCTGAAAAAGAATATCAACAAAGAAAAGACAGCAGACAACACAAGAAGCATCCTAATATCTCTCTATGGCATAACACATTAAATAAATTCAAAATCGGCAATGATGAGTTTTATATCAGATTTACTGTTACGGAAACTGAATTAGGCAGGCAAAAGAAAGGCGGCGAGAAATTACTGCATTCTGCTTTTGTATCAGACATTAAGTTATATAAGGCGGGCAAAAA
>JAIRQB010000156.1 GCA_031256695.1 Elusimicrobiota bacterium
AAATTTGATAAATAGAGAGGCTATACGGAAAGAATTTGAAAAGTCAAATAATGGACGGCAGAATATATCCGTCTATTTATACGAGGATTTTTTAGCGCAATACGACAAATTGAAAAACACAAAAAACCGCAAAGAGGGCGGGGTTTATTACACTCCGAAAGCGGTGGCTAATTTTATAGTAGGCTCTGTAGAATGGCTGATAAAAGATGAATTTAATTCTAATGAAGGTTTCTTGTCTGAGGATGTGAAGGTGTTGGATTTTGCATCTGGAACGGGAACTTTCTTGCATTCTGTTTTCGAATCATTTTTCAAGGATAATGGCGATAATGGACAGGCAAAAGACGATGCCTCCGAAGGCGACGCTATTGCTTTCCAAGAATTAAAAAGTAATGCGGCAATACAACTGATAGGAACAGGGAGCGAAAACACTAAAGATAAAAAAAGGCAAATTGAGACAAAATTTGTTCCAAATTTTGCTACTGAGCCGTGTGGAGTTTTTGCCGATTCCTTGACCTCAAAAAATTCAGCCGCGAATGCGGCGCCTGAAATTTTTGAAGATTCCCCCCCCCCCCCATTCTTTACATCGCAAGTCTAATATGCGTAAAAACGCCTACAACTCATTAAACAATTCCGCCAAACTCATAAAAATTAAAAACAAAGTTTTGCAAGATATTTACGGCTTTGAACTGCAATTTACTCCCTATATTATTTCCCACGCATTGCTAAACAGATATTTAAAAAATATGGGCGCGGAGTTAAACGCCAATGAGAGATTGGGGATTTATTTGACAAACACATTAGATATCGCTCCACACAGCATTTCTGACCTTTTGCCTATGCTAAAACAAGAGCAAGAAAAATCCACTAAAATTAAAAATGAAACGAATATTTTAGCGGTAATGGGAAATCCGCCTTATTTTAACGGCAAAAGTTTATCCCAAAAAGGGCTCATTGAATCTGAAATTTTCCAGCATTACAAAAAAGGGTTAAATCAAAAGAAAATAAATTTAGACGACATCTATATAAAGTTTATTCGTTTTGCCGAGCGAAAAATAGAAAAAAGCGGGAAGGGCATAGCGGGAATAATCACAAACAATTCTTATTTAGACGGAGAAACACGCATAAAGATGCGCCAACATCTGTATGATACTTTTAGCGACATTTATATTTTGAATTTACACGGGAATGGACGCAAAGACAAGAGCGACAAAAATATATTTGACATTATGGTTGGAGTGTCAATATCATTTTTCGTAAAAAATCCAGACAAAAACAAACAAAAGAAAGTTTTTTATTTTTCAACATTAGATAATAAAATTTTCTCTCGCGCTGAAAAATTAGAATTTCTACAGAAAACTGCCTTCAAAGATATTAAGTGGAAAATAATAAAACCGGAAGAGACTGAAGATTTTGAGTTTATTCCAAAAGATTCTTTAGGGGAAAAGAAATATAAAACTTTTTTTAACTTGAAAGATATTTTTAGCGTTTATAAAAGCGCAATAAGCACGGGGCGGGACGACCTTGTGATAAATTATGAAGCCTCTGATTTAACTCGCAATATTGAAACGGCCATTAGCGGAAATTTTTCAAATGAGTTTAAGGAAAAATACAAAATTGAAAATTCGTCGGGTTACAAAGTTGTCGACAGATTAAGAAAGGAAACTTTTGAAAAAAAGCATATTTGCGATATTTCATACCGCATATTTGATAGACGTAAAATTTATTACAGAGTAGGTTTTACAAGCCGTCCCGCAGACCCGATAATGAAGCATTTTTTATCGCGCAAAAACATAGGGTTGGCTGTCGGCGATAAAGGAAACATTTTTATTTTTGAAACTATAACAGACTTTCACTATCTTATCGGGCAAAAAGGGACAAAAGCAATGCCTCTATATTTATATCACAGAGATGAAATTGCAAATTCGCAAAATAAAAATCCAAACTGGACAAAAGACTTTAAAAGAAAATATCTCTCTATCATAAACTTTAAACCTTCCCCTGAAGAAATCCTCGCTTATATTTATGCAGTTTTGCATTGTCCTTTTTACCGCAAAAAATACCGCAATTTTTTTAGAGTAAAGATACCATCAGTTCCAATGACTAAAGACAAAGAAATTTTTTATCAATACGCTAATTTAGGCAAGCGTTTAATAGAGGCTCATTTATTGAAAAATTTGGACGATAGCGATGCAAAACTTGAATGCCCCCAAAATTTAGAGAGTTTTAAAATATATAAATATGAAATAGACGGCGGTAAACTTTGTCTGTTTTGCCGAGATCAAAACGGAGGCATTTTGCCGAAGATTTATTTTGAAAACTGCGGGAAAGACATTTTCAATTTTGAAATTGCCGGCTATAAGCCGATAGAAAAATATCTCAAATACAGAATAAAGGATGCAGTGTTATTAGAGCCTGAAGTTTTACTCCATATACAAAAGATGATTGTCTCAATAAAAACAACCGTCAATATTATAAAAGAGATAGAAAACTTAAAAGAAAAATACTGCATTGCGCTTTAGCAATACCGCCAGTTAAACGTTCCATAAAGAAATTGAATTACAAAGCCGAGAGATAGAGTTGCAGAAAAAAGAAATTAAGATGTTAAAACAAAAGGGGAGGAAATAAAATGAAACGTTTTTTATTGTTGATGTTTTGCATTGGGTTGTTAATCGGTTGCGGTTCAAAAAGCGATAATCCTGTCAATCCAACTTATATTCTCACATTCCAATTTGACCCCGATGATGGAGTAAGCCAAGAAGGATATTTATATGCGGCTCGAGAATACCACTTGAAAGCGACAATTAAAGAAAGTAATGGCAATGTTGTGACTGGCGATATAAATTGGCGTTATACAATCATAACAGGCAACATAAACACACCTTTTACCGGTAGTCAATGGAATAGCGGAGTGCGCTCTATACCGTCGCAATCTGACGAGTATTTTGTTGTTTGGACTCGCTCTGATTTTTCGGGCGATTATTTAGAATTTACATTGAAGGCTTATAGCGAAATAAAAGGCATAGAATGCAGTAAAACAATTAGAATTATTTATCAAGCGCCTGAATAAAAAGTTAAGAAGTATATACAGAAGT
>JAIRQB010000161.1 GCA_031256695.1 Elusimicrobiota bacterium
AAACAAACCCCTTTTAACGTTCAAAAAATTTTAAGCGGAGAATTAAAATGAATGAAAAAATAGCCTTAATTACCGGCGGCGGCAGAGGCATAGGAGCGGCGATTTCTACAACTTTGGCGCGCGATGGTTTTGATATTTGGCTAAATTATCTCTCGTCTGATATGCAAGCCCAAAAGACTAAATCTCAAATAGAGAGTTTAGGACGGCAATGCCTTTTATTGAAATTTGACGTAACTTGCGCAAAAAGCGTAGAGGATTCTTTATCGCCTCTTTTAGAAAATAATACGCCTTTTGTTTTAGTCAACAATGCAGGCATAAAAAAAGACTCTTTGCTTATATGGATGAAAGAAAACGAGTGGAGAGATGTAATTTCTACAACTCTAAACGGTTTTTTCAATACAGTAAAAACAGTTTTGCCTTTTATGTTGAGGCGCAGAGAAGGACGGATAATAAATATTGCCTCTGCCGCCGCTCATTACGGAGTGCCGGGGCAGAGCAATTATTCAGCCGCAAAAGCGGGTCTTATAGGGGCGGTTAAATCTTTAGCGGTAGAAGTTGCAAAGAGAAATGTTTTAGTGAATGCAATTTCTCCCGGTTTTATTGAAACAGAAATGCTTCAAGGACTGCCGATAGAGGAAATTTTAAAAACTATTCCGCTGGGGCGTTTAGGAAAAGCGGAAGAAGTCGCAGAATTAGTCTCTTTTCTCGCTTCTGACAAAGCAAACTATATCACGGGCAAAGTTTTTCAAGTTGACGGAGGAATAGGATAATGGAACATTTTGACGCCGCTATTATAGGAAGCGGAATTTCAGCGCTTTCATCTGCCTTGCTGTTTTCAAAAAGAGGAAAGAAAACGGCTGTTTTTGAGCAGGCGGCAAAAATTGCTCCTTTGCTTGCAGGTTTTGATAGAAAAGGATTTCACTTTGAGACGGGCTTTCACTATTCAGGCGCTATCGGCGCTCAAGAATGCGGCGGATTTCTGTTTAGAGAATTAGGCATTGATGTCCCCGTAGAGGAATGCGATAGCGATGGATACGATATTTTGCTTTTACAAGATTCGCAAAGAGAGTTCAAAATGCCTTTTGGGCGCAAAAATATGGAGAGCAGGTTAAATGAATTCTTTCCAAAAGAATCAGCCGCTATAAATAAATATCTAAATTTGATGGAGGAAGAAATTGCAAAATCGCCTTTTTTAAATATGCGCAAAAGAAATTATTCAAATGAAGAATTTCTTTTGTGGGACGGAGACAAAACGGCGGTGTCTCAAGTTTTAGACAAATGTTTTAAAGACGATGAAATAAAAACAGTTTTGTCTTTTTCTCAACTGCTATACGGAGTTCCGCCTTCTCAATGCTCCTTTATGTTTCACTGCTGTTGCGCCGGCATTATGCAAGAAAGCGTTTGGAAGATAAAAGGCGGAGCGATGACTTTTGTAAAAGCGGCTCAGGCGGCTCTTTTGTCAAAAGGCGCAAAACTTTTTACAAATAAAAAGGTTGTTAAAATTTCAGTTGAGAAAAACAAGAAAATTTTATTTTTTGAAGACGGCGATGCAATTTCTGCAGATATAGCGGTATCCTCTATTGCGCCTAAAGAATTTATAAAAATTATGCCCGAGGGAACTTATAGAAAAGCCGCTATTGAAAGAATTCAAAGCGCAAAAGACACAATAGGTTTTTTTACTCTCTACGGGGCGGCAAAAGAGGATTTGCGCTATGAAAATATAAACAGCCTTGCCGCCGCAAAAAAACAAGATTATTTGTCTGATTTCAAAGACGCTTTTTATGTGAATTTCCAAGACAAAGGCGCTGTTTGCGCGGCAATGTCAGTCAATTCAGAGGAAAAATTTTGGGATATTCCAAAAGACAGATATATTGAGATAAAAGAGCGTTACAGCGCAGAACTTAAAAATAAAATTTCTCAAAATTGGAGCGGGCTTTTAGACAAAATAGACTTCCTTGAATCTTCCGCCCCTGCAACAATGAAAAGGTATGTCAATTATTACGGCGCATATGGATTTAAGCATTCATTAGACAGCGTAAATATAGCGCCTATTACAAACACGCCCGGTTTATATTTAATAGGACAGGCTGTGGTAACGCCCGGTCTTTTAGGCGCAATGATTTCCTCTTTTCTGTTAGACAAAATAATTTTTAACAGAGACGGCTCAAAATGAAAAATATAGAAACAAATAAACAAACACAACAGATTTTTTTAATAGGCGATTGCAAAGAAAAACTGAAGACAATATCCGACAATTATATTGATTTTATTCTGACTTCCCCGCCATATGACAATTTAAGAGACTATGAGGGCTTTGAATTTTCTTTCCAAGAAATATCGCGGCAATTATACAGACTGCTTAAAAACGGCGGCGTTATGGTGTGGATTGTAGGCGATGCGGTCGTAAAAGGCGGCGAAACTCTGACGAGTTTCAAACAGGCGCTTTATTTTCAACAAATCGGTTTTAGAGTTCACGACACGATGATTTATCAAAAAAACAATTTTTCTAATCCAAGCAAGAACCGTTATCATCAAATTTTTGAATATATGTTTGTTTTATCAAAAGGAACGCCTAAAACATTCAATCCGATTTTTGACAGGAAAAATGTATACGCTGGATTTAGTTCTTTCGGTGAAAATACTACAAGGAAAAAAGACGGGAAATTTACAATACAAAGAAAGAGGATAATCCAAGATTACGGTATGCGTTACAATATATGGAAAGGCAATACCAGCGGACAAGAAAATATGTGCAGGCATATTGAACATCCTGCAACTTTTCCGATGTGGCTTGCAAAAGACCATATAAGAAGTTGGACTAATGAAGGCGATATAGTTTTAGACCCTTTTATGGGAAGCGGCACGACGGGAGCAGCCTGTAAAGAATTAGGGCGGAATTTTATCGGCTGCGATATAGAGTCAAAGTATGTAGTCTTTGCGCAGGAAAGAATTGCAAAGCATAAATGCGGGGCTGCTAATGGATTGTTTTAAACTATCGCAGATAAAAAATTTAAATGGAAAAAAGTTCCGTTTTTTTGAAGTGATAGAGCAGGTTGAAAATCATAAAGTTATAAAGTTTGACGGCGATTCTAAATTGTTATCCGTATTAAGAACTGCCGCTAAAAGCATTATAGAGCCTGTAAATAATTCAAAAGATAAGGACTCCAATTTCCCTAAAAGAGCCAATGAATTCGGCAATTACGTTGAACGCTTTTTTAGAGAGAGATTGCAAAATTTCGGCTATGATTGCGTCAAGCCGAAAACAATCGGCGGGAAAACAAAGGAAGCGGGCTATCCTGATTGTTTATTGATTTTTGAAAGCAAACCTTATTATCTTGAAGTAAAAACTTGCGAGGCGGGCAGTTTAAATTCAAGTTTCAGAAGTTTTTTCTATTCGCCGTCCGAGTCTTCAAAAATTGATAGAGATGCCGTCCATTTGCTTATTGGATTTAAAACTATAAAAAATCAGATGCAACTTACAGGCGATATTCTTATTGCAGATTTATTCAATAAAGAAGTTACACTAAAACTTGAATATAACAGCAATAATAAAGAACTGTATAAAACTTCAGATTTGCTGTAGCGGTTTTTAATCAGCATCCCAAATCAAAAGAAGGCAATGTATGCAAAAGAAAAGAGTAGTAATTACGGGAATGGGCGCTGTTTCGCCTTACGGTTTTGACGCAAAGAATACCCAAGGCGTTGATATTCTTGTTGACAATATGCTTTTAGGCAAGACTTCTATCGCTTTTGACGGGGAACTTTCTCAAATACCTGATATAACCTCCCGCGTGTCGTCAAAAGTTCCCGCTATAGACTTCTCTTATATTCCCCGTCAACTCCGCCGCTCTATGTCTAAAATGTCTTTATATGCCGCAGGCGCTGTCAGAGAAACTTTGACAAGCGCCGGTTTTGAAAAAGCGCCACAAGGAACTGCGCTCTTTTTAGGTTCAACAATCAGCAGTATGGAGACTTGGGTAAATTTTGCAGGCAAATATCAAAGTAAAGAAATAGACAACATAAAAACAAATGTAGTTTTTCAAGTGATGAATCATTCGCCTCTTGCGAATGTCTCTCAAGCCTTTGACCTCAAAGGAATAGGCATTGGCGCAAGCGCCGCCTGCGCTACTGGGCTTATGAATACAGGTCTTGCTTATCTTGCTCTGTCTGCCGGTTTTGCAGATTACGCTCTCTGCGGCGGGACAGACGAATATCATCCTATTATGACTTGCTGTTTTTCAATTATGAATGCGGCAAGCAATGCCTTTAATGAAAACCCCGAGAAAGCCTCGCGCCCTTTTGATAAAGAGCGTTGCGGCATAGTTTGCGGAGAAGGCTGCGGAATGCTTTTTTTAGAATCATTAGACAACGCGCTAAAAAGGAAGGTTAAAATTTTTGGCGAAATTGCCGGTTTTGCCTCAAATACAGACAGCCGCAGCATAGCCCATCCTTCATCTGAGAGCATATCTGATTGTATGAGAAAAGCGCTGCAAAGCGCCGACGGGCTAAAACCTCAAGATATAGATTTAATAAATGCGCACGCTACAAGCACTATTGCCGGCGACATTGAAGAAGCAAAATCCATATCGGAAATTTTTGGCGAAAATGTTTTAGTAAATAGTTTGAAAGGGCATATAGGGCATACTATGGCGGCAAGCGGCTCTCTTGAACTTATCGCTATTTTAAAAATGGCTGAGAGAGGACATTTTGCGCCGACATTAAACCTTGAAAATATAGACGAGGCTTGTTTAGGAGTCAATTTATTTAAAGAAATTCAAAATAAAAAAATAAAAACATTTATGAAAAATAGTTTCGCTTTAGGCGGACAGAATTGCTCATTGATTGTCAAATTATTTGAAAGTTAATTTAGTTAAAAATAGCCGTTACGGAGGAAAGTATGACAAGAGAGGAAATTGTAAAAATAACCAATGACGCTTTATCCAAAGAATTTGAATTAGAGCCTGAAGCAATGACGCCTGATGCAAATCTTTTCTCAGATTTGGGTTTAGACAGCCTTGACGCCGTGGATATGGTGATTGTTTTAGAGCAGGCTTTTAAAGTAAAACTTAGAACGAAATATGAAGTCGGCAAAATTGTAACGCTAAATGATTTATACAGTTATATTGAGAGTTTAAGCGGAGAAAAATGATTGATTTTTTTAAGAAACTCTATGCTTTGCCTTTTGTTTTAGGCGCTTGGGGCTGGCTGGCTTTTAGCGGGATATTTGCTTACCTTTATTTTTTAGCGGCGGGTTTTAAAGAGGAGCAAGTTAGGTCTTTCCTATATTTTCAGGGCAAAGTTATTCAACTTGCTATTTTAGGCGCTTCCGCTTTTAGAAAAAAGTTGATAAGAAACGGGCAGATTTTAAAACCTTCTATACTTGCCGCAAATCATCCTTGCGCTTACGATACTTTTCTTTTCTTTGATTTCGGCATTAAAAATCTTGTCTGCATAGCGAAAGGGTGGCCCTTTAAAATCCCAATTTACGGCTCTTTGATAGAAAAAGCGGGTTATATAAATTCAGACAATAAAACAGCCGCAGAAATCGTTAATCTTGCAAGGGAAAAATTGAAACAAGGTTTGCACATTGGGATTTTCCCCGAAGGGACGCGGAGTTCTAAAATAGGGAGATTCCGCTCTCTTGCTTTTGAAATATCTTTAAAAACGGGGGCAGATATTGTCCCTTTTGCCATAAAAGGTTTAGACAAAATGCTCGCTCCTAAAGCCTTTTTTGCAAAACTTGCCGCCGTTTCTTATATACAGTTAGCGCCCGTTTCGCCTGAAGAATTTTATGGAAAAGAGGCGGGGGCTTTGAGAATGGCGCAATATGTAAAGAGTTTGATTGTTGAAAAGTTGTAATTATCAGCGGGCGATGTGATTAGTTGCGGGCGATTGGCGCTTCGTCTTTTTCGTTTATACTGCGCAACGAGGCTGATTATGTCGGTTACAGCAAGCCTATCATATAGACTTGCTGTAACCAACGCCGCTACACCGCGCAGCCTCGTTGCCTTGTTTGCTTGATACTTGTCTAAACGAAAAATACTTTGCGCAGTTTGGTCTTATCGCATTGAAATGCTCAAAACTGCTCAAATATCAGTTGTTTTTTTGTTTAAGTCCAAAAAGTTCCGCGTTAAAAAACGTCAATGGGATTTTTTGAGATAAAAAGGAGGAGAATATGAAAAATTTTCTATTTGCATTGGTTGCCGTCTTTTTGGTTTCTTTTCTTTTTTCCTGCAAGAGCGTCCCTATTATAGAGGAGACGCCCATAGGAATAAAGTTAGAGAAAAACAAAGTTTTTCTAATCTCTAAGGTAGAGGACGGGAAGTATAAGGATTCTGTCTTTACCGGTTCAGGCAAAAAGGTCGCGGATTATTTTTATTCCTATATCAGACCTAATGCTTCAAAGGTGATAATAGGAAACAGCGATGATGATTTAGCGGAAGCGCAAAAACAAAAAGCCGACTACATTATAAGAGCGGTAATTACAAATTGGGAGCCGAGAAATACGATAGCCTCAGGACGCAATACGAAAGTGACAATTTACACAAAAGTTATAAATGTAAGTTCAGGCAAAGAAATAGTTATTAGAAATTTAACCGAAAAGCAAGCGAAGTTTTCTTTTAAATCGCTGTCAACATCTGTCGGAATGACAAATCAAAGCGCCGAAGAATTAGCGCAACAGATGATAAGAGAACTTTGCGGAGAATTCTTTTAAGTCTAAAAAGACAGCCTCAAATACTATAAAAGGAGGAATACTTTTATGAAAAAACTAATTGCTGTTTTGATTTTGTTTTTTTGCGTGTCTTTGTCTTTTGCGGCAAGAGCGGTAAAGACATCGCCTGTCGCTCAAAGGATTGATGCGCCCAATGAAGCGGCTGTTGAAAAAGCGATTGCCGCTTCTTGCGCCGAGAATAAATGGGACATAATTGATAAAAAGAAGGGAGAAATTACGGCTCAATTAAATATTAGAACTCATACCCTTATAGTGACGATAAAATACGATAAAAATGAATTTATAATCAGTTATAAAGACAGCAAAAATTTAAAATACAATCCCGAAAATCAAACAATACACAGCAGTTATGAAAGGTGGATTGATAATTTGAGCAAGGGAATTGCCAATGCTTTGCTGAAATGAAGCAAGGCAGACGAAGCAAAATGTTAGGCGGGGATAGCGCTTCGTCTTTTCCGTTTATACCGCGCGCAACTGGGCTGATTATTGGGTTAGCGGCAAGGTTATAATATAGCCTTGCCGCTAACTAATGCCGCTTGCTGAAAAGATTTGTTGCCTGTTTGTTTGATAATAAGACGGCGGGAGTTTAATCTCTCTCAAATACGGAGAACATATGCTGACGCTTGAAAGTTTTAATCTCTCTGAAAATATGTTTCACAAAGCGCCGATGCTTTTAGTTGATAAAATTTTAGAGGAAAATACAGAAAGCGGGCGCGCTTCTTTTAAAATCCTAAACGATTCTATTTTTATTGATAAAGACGGATATTTTTCAAGAGCGGCGCTGATAGATTTTGCCGCCCAATCTCTTGCCGCCGTAGATATTTTCCAAAAGCAAAGAGATGCTCTTAAAATCAAAAAAGGATTTCTTGCCTCTGTTAAAAACTTTTCTTTTTACAAAGACGCCAAAGCCGGCGACACTCTGCTCTCTTTTATAAACAGAACGGATAATCTGGCGGGCATTCATATAGTTTGCGCTGAAATTTTTAAAAATAGTTGGGAAAATCTAATAGCAAAAGGCGAAATTAGAATTTATGAATTTGAATAGACGCCGCATTAGACGAAATTTCTATTTTCATTTCTGCAAGGCATTTTGCCTTGCCTTTCTTTTTATATTCTTTTTTAACTTTTCTTTATTTTCACAAGACGGCGCAATTTCTAAAAACAGCCCGTCATTAGAGTCTCTTTTGCAAGTGTCTTCTATTGAAAGCGATTTTTTAGTTGAGCGCATATCTAAAATGTCAGATAAGCCTCTTGTCAGCAGAGGGAAATTTATTTTTGAATATCCTAATAGGCTCAGATGGGAATATCAGACGCCCTCTGAGAGCGGCTTTTTAATAGACGGGGAAAAAGTTTTATTTTGGAAAGTAAATAAAGAAAAATTAAAGACGAGAGATGTTTCAAGCAATAAAAGAGCCAAAGAATTTGCCGATATTATGCTGATGTTTATTTCAATAAATATCGCAGAAATAGAAAAAACTTATATTGTGGAGCGTTTAAACGGGGAGTTATTGTTGACAAGCAAAAAGGACGCTTCAAAATCTTTGGTAAAGAGCGTCAGGATAAGAACTGATGAAAAAATGTCAGCCGTCAAAGAAGTGATTATTTTGTCTCAAAAAAACGAAGAGACTTTGATAATGTTTTCAAATTTAAAAATAAATCAAAAACTCCCCGAAAATGCTTTCAAAATTTAATTTTCCATTTCTCTATCAATGCAGAAAAATTTATTTTGCGGCGCTTTGCGCCGTTTTTTTATTTTTTGCTTTTCTGTTTTCAAGAGTTTTATTTGTTGAAGATATTTCGCAAATGCTGCCGCAGTCATTTGCAGAAGAACTGTCTATAATTCAAAACTCGCCCGCCGGAAACAAAATTTTTATAGTTATAGACGCCATAGATGCAGATGCCGCTCAAGAGACAAAGGATTTTATATACAGAGAACTTTCAGAGGATAAATCGCTGTCTTTGAGCGGATTAGATTTTGATTTAAATTTTTTGCTGTCTTTTTATGAAAACGCTCCTAAACTTTGGAACAGCGATATTGAAGCCGCAATTTCGCCTTTGATAAGCGGCGCTCAACTTTCTGAGAGAATAGACGAGAATATAAATAAACTTTTCAGCCCGGAAGGGATTTTTAGCGAAGATTTAATCATAGAGGACCCGCTAAACTTAACCTTTATCCTTGCTCAAGAGTTGCAAAAATTAAACTTTACAAATTCCAATGAAGCGCTTCCGCAAATAATTTCTGAAAACGGAAAAACAATTCTTTTAATTTTCAATTATAAAAGCGGTTTTTTTGACATCAATAAATCAAAAGAGTTTGATGAAAAATTTGAGAGCATAAAAAAGGAATGCGCAAATTCTGTCAATCTTTTCTATATGGGCGCTCCGCGCTATGCCGTAGAGAACAATAAAATAGTCCGCAAAGATATAGTAAAAGTTTTCTCTGCCTCTTTATTGCTGTCTTTTTTATTTTTTATTTTCTTTATAAGAGAGTTGAAGGCGCTCATAATTTATTTAATCGCC
This sequence comes from Elusimicrobiota bacterium, assembly GCA_031256695.1. Taxonomy (GTDB): domain Bacteria; phylum Elusimicrobiota; class Endomicrobiia; order Endomicrobiales; family Endomicrobiaceae; genus JAIRQB01. The sequence continues at coordinate 9,254 of JAIRQB010000161.1, forward strand.
CCCGCCTCAATTATTTTTGCGGCAAGTTTGTCTTATCTTATACTCGGGCAACTTTCAGGCATTGCCGCTGGGTTTTCTTCAGTTTTGACGGGTCTTTCAGTTGATTACGGCTTATATATGTTTTTTGCGCTTAAATGTTCAAAAGAAAGCGATAGATTTAAGAATGCAAAAAAAATGTTTAAACCTATAACTGTATCTGCGGCTACTTCTATTTTTACTTTCGCATTTTTGTTTTTTTCAGGCATTGAAGTTTTAAAGCAAATATCCTTGCTCTGTTCTTTGGGTCTTTTATTTGCTTTGTTTTTCGCTCTTTTCTGCGCTCCTTTGATTTTTGATTGTAAAGAAGCCGACGGCGAAAATAAGAGAGCCGTCAAAAAAAATGTCCGTCTAAAAACCAATTCCGCTTTTATAATTTTGCTTATTCTTTTTTTGACAAGCCTTATAAGTTTTCATTTTGTCCGCTTCAATTTTTCTCTGCAATCGCTAAACACAGTCTCTAAGTCTTTTGAAAGAGATAGAGAAAGGTTTGACGCTTTATTCGGCGCGGCGGATACAAAAAACGCCGTTTTTGCCGTCTTTGGAAAGACAAAAGAGCAGGCGCTCTCAAACAATGAAAAAATCTCAAAACAAAATAAGACGCTGTTTCAGTTGTCAAAAATTTTCCCTTCCAAAGAGCAAGAGAAAAAAAATATAGAGGAATGGAAACTTTTTTGGGGAGAGCGTCTGCCCCGCATAGAATATGTTTTAGATAAAACGTCAGAACGCTATGGATTAAAGCGCGGCTTATACGGCGATTTTTATGATTTTCTAAAAAGCGGAGTTTTTCCAAACAGCGCGAAAGTTTTTACATTAGACGGAGTTTTTAACCCTCTTATAAAAATAGGCTCTGAATTTGCTTTTATAAATATACTCAAAGCCGATGCCGTTATAGATAAAGACAGAGATATTAAAACTGTTTTTGTTTCAGACGAGACTTTAAATAAAAAGATAATTTCACAGATGGGAGCGAAGTTTTTATACATTTTAGCCGCTGTTTTTATTTTTTCTTTTATAATTTTGACCGCTATATTTAGGAAAATAAAATACTCTTTGCTTGCAGTTTTGCCCGCAGTTTGCGGCATAGCGGTTTTTATTTGCGCCTCAGCCGCATTTAGAATAGAAATCAATATCCTCTCAATTTTTATAATTCCTCTTTTGATAGGGCTAGGAGTTGATTATGGAGTTCTTACCGTGTTTAAATATAAGAATGCCGGCGGCTTTTCAAAACTCCATCCGAGCAAAGCCTTGATTTTTGCAGCCGTTTCTACAATTATCGGTTTCGGCTCTTTGTCTATCGCATCTCATAAGGTTTTATTTGCAATGGGCTTTATAATTTTTTGGGGCATTTTAGGCGCTGTTTTTGCCGCGCTTTTTATTATCCCGTCATTCTTTCAGAAGGAGTTTTAATATGGAGACAATTTTTGAAGCGATGGATAAATCCTTTAAAGCAAGAAATGAAAATGTCTTTTCTTTTTTTATAGACGCAAACTTTCCCGCTTTTAAAGGGCATTTTCCCGGAAATCCCTTGTTGCCCGGCATAGTTCAAATAGAATTTGTTTTGTTTTGCATTAAAAAACTATTAGGCAAAGATAATATTGCTCTGCAAGAAATCCATAAAGTTAAATTTCAAAAAGCGCTGCTTCCAAACAGTTCTTTTGACATTTCTATAAAAGCAGAAGCCGGGAAATTTTACGCCGTTATACAAAGCGGCGGCGGGCAGATTGCCCAAATTCAAATGACGGCGGGAATATAATGATAAAGCCTTTTTTTAAACAAGAAGAAAATTATCCTAAACCTTTAAAAGATATTGTTTCCCGCAAGGTTCGTTTTGACGAACTTGACCCGCTAAATATTATGTGGCACGGCAACTATGCGAGTTTTTTTGAGGAAGGGCGCGTCGCTTTAGGCGAAAAATACGGCATCGGTTATTTAGATTTTTTTAAGTTTGGAGTTTCAATACCGCTAAAGAAATTTTTTGCGGAATTTATTGCGCCTTTGGAATTCGGCAAGACTTATCAAATAGAAACTTTTTTATATTGGAATGAAGCCGCAAGGCTTGATTTCTCATACAATATAAAAGACGGCGCTATTTTAAACACGGCAGGCTATAGCGTTCATCTTATGATTTCAAAAGAAAAAGGAATTTTGACGGCAAAACCTCCTTTTTTTGAGGATTTTTGCCGCGCTTGGAAAGAGGGCAAATTTGATGTTTAAGACTCTCTGCGTCATACCCTTATACAATCATAAAAAGACAATTCGGGAAGTTGCTTGCGGAGTTTTAAATTTTTGCAGAGATGTCCTCGTAATAGACGACGGCAGTTCAGATGACGGCATAGCGGAAGTTAAAGAACTGCCCGTTCAAACTATTGTTTTTCCTAAAAACAGAGGAAAAGGCGCGGCTATAATTGCCGCAGCAGATTTTGCAAAGAAAAATAATTTTACACATATCCTTACAATAGACGCAGACGCTCAGCATTATCCAAAAGATATTCCGCTTTTTTTAGAAGCGGCTCAAGAAAATCCTTTTTCAATAATTATAGGCAAGAGAGATTTTTCAAGCGGCAATGTTCCTTTTTCGTCAAAATTCGGGCGCGAAGTTTCAAACTTTTGGGCGCGGGTCCAAACGGGGAAAAAAATAAAAGATATGCAAAGCGGTTTTCGCATTTATCCTTTGGAAATTTTTGGGAAATTTAAAATTTTTGCGAAACGCTTTGATTTTGAAATAGAGATAGTTATAAAAAGTTTATGGGCGGGTTTTTCAATCAAAGAAATTGAAATTAAAACTTTTTATCCAAAAGAAGGCAGAATCAGCCATTTTAATTTTCTAAAAGACAATGCCCGCATCGCTGTTTTAAATACATATTTGACTATGTTTTCAATGATTCCATTGCCGCGCAGAAAATACTTTTACAGCAATGGAGAATTTAAATCATTGAGCCCTTTCCAAGTTATTGTTGAGCGTATAAAAAGCGGAAAAAATCCTTTGCACCTTGCCGTATCAGCCGCTTGGGGTTCTTTTTGCGGCGCTTTGGCGTTGCCGGGCATTAGGACTATGATTTTATTTGTCGGCGTTGGCTGGTTTAATTTAAATAGAGCCGTTTCTTTTACAGTTGACAAATTAGCCGCTCCTCCTTTTATCCCTTTTGTCTGCATAGAGATAGGCTATTTTTTAAGACACGGCGAATTTTTAACCCAAATAAGTTGGCAAATTATAGGGCGTCAGTTTTTGCAAAGAGTTTATGAATGGTTTATAGGTTCTTTAATTGTAGCGCCTGTCTTCGCTTTTCTTGTCGGTTTTTGTTTTTTCATCATAGGCTTAATTTTAAGAAGAGGCTTTATATATGGAGAAAAATTGGACGGGGAAAAGCAAAAGTAATCCTTTCTTGCAATTCTTGCTGCGTTTTTCAGTTAAAATAGGCGGCGCGGAACTCGCTTATTTCTTTTTACTTTTTGTCTGTCTCATTTATACTCTTTTGCCTTCAGTTTTAAAAAGCGCTTCTTTTTATTTAAAGAGACGTTTTCCGCAAGATAATTTTTTTAAGAGATTAGCGCGGGCTTATAAATTAAATTTTACTTTCGGCAGAGTTTTAATAGACAGAACAGTCTACGGCATAAAGGGCGATATAAAAGTTAGAGTTTCAAAAGAGGATATGAAAAAATATTCTTCATTAGCCGAAGAGAGAGGCTTGATTTTGCTTACGTCCCATTGCGGCGCTTGGCAGATGGCTATGCCCGCTTTTAATCTCGCTGAATTCGGGCTTTCAAAATTTGAAAAATTTGTTTTGTATAAAAAAACTGAAGGCGATATAGACAAACATTCTTTTGAACTCTCAGGGGAAGAATCTCCCGTCAATTTTATAGACCCGGCGCAATGGGACGGCGGGGCGCTTTCTATAATTTCCGCGCTGCAGAGGAAAAGCATAGTTTGCATAATGGGAGATAGGATTTTCGGCTCGGGGGCAAATAGCGCAAGAGTTGATTTTTTAGGCGGTAAAATTGACATCCCTCTAATGCCTTATAGGATTGCCGCTTCTTGCGGCGTTCCCGTCATTATTGTTTTCTTTCCGTATAAAAGTAAGGCGGCAGTTGACCCTGAAGTAGAGGGAGTTTTTCACATTAAAGACAAAGGGGCGCAAATACAAAATTATTATGAAGACGCTCAAGTTTTCGCCGATGCGCTTTCAAAATTTACAAAAAAATATCCGTATCAGTTTTTCAATTACTTTAATATCTGGAGGCAAGAATGATTACAACATTAGAGGATGTAAAATTAGTTTTAAGCGAAAATTTAGATTTGTCGTCTGTCAATTTGAATTCAGTTTCAGCGGACGCTCCGCTTTTCCAAGAATTGAAATTGGATAGTTTAGACGCTATAGAAATTTCAGTTGTGTTAAGAAAATACTATGACATAGTCATAGACAATATGGAGCAGGCAAGAGGCGCTTTTGCAACTTTAGAGACTTTGCGGAAATATATTGAGGACAATAGAAAAAAATAGGAATCTGTATTCATTTTAATCCGCTTTCCCATTTCGCTTTTTGCCGTTTTCATTTAATTTTTAAATATTTGCTTTTAAATTTTAATTTGCTTTTTGTTATGCCGTTTTAAAGGAATGCTATGCAAAAAATCTATACCCATTCTCAAAAAAGGACGGCGCTTGCCGCAGCCGCTTTTGCTTCTTTTATCACTCCTTTTATGGGTTCTTCTCTGGCTGTGGCATTGCCTGCAATTTCTTCTGAATTTAAATCCGATATAGTGCTATCGTCTTGGACAATGGCGGCTTTTATTTTAGGCGCTGCGATGTTTTTGCTTCCGCTTGGGAAACTTGCTGAAATTTACGGACGGAAAAGAATTTTTGTGAGCGGCTGTTTTTTGTCGTCTTTGATTTCAGTCTTTTGCGCTTTAACGCCCAATATGCCGCTTTTTTTGCTTTTTAGATTTATGCACGGAGCGGCATCGGCTTGCATTTTCAGCACGGGCGCCGCTATGCTTTCTGAAATTTATCCGCCGAAAGAGAGAGGAAAAGCCTTCGGCGTAAATGCAGCCTCAATTTATTTAGGAGGCTCTGCCGGTCCTTTTATAGGCGGTCTTTTGACTCATTACATCACTTGGAGAAGTATTTTCGCTATATCCGCTTTTTTCGCTTTAATTGTCGCCTTTGTTTTTCCAAGAATAATTAAAGATGAATGGAAAACCGCTGAAAATGAAAAATTAGATTTTGCCTCAAGCGCTCTCTACTCTTTTTCTCTCTTATTTTTTATCTGCGGCTTGTCTTATATCACTTTAAAATTCGGCGTTATTTCTTTTATAGCGGGGTCATTTGGTCTTGCGCTTTTTGTTTTATCTCAAAAAAAAAGAGAGTATTCTCTATTGCCTATTTATTTGTTTAAAAAGAATAAATCTTTTTTTATGGGCAATATCGCCGCTCTTATAAATTATTCCGCTACGGCGGCAACCGCTCTTTTAATGAGTTATTATTTGCAATATATCAAAGGGCTTGACGCAGACTCATCAGGCTTAATTTTAATGTCTCAGCCGATTTGTATGGCTGTCCTTTCGCCTCTGATGGGACGTCTATCTGATAGAATTGAGCCGCGTCTTTTGGCTTCCGCCGGTATGATTGTAATTTCCGCGGCTCTTATATATTTTTCTTTTTTAAAGGAAAGCGCTCCGCTTTTTTCAATAATGATTACTCTCATTGTTATGGGTTTAGGTTTTGCTCTTTTTTCATCTCCTAATACAAATGCAGTGATGAACAGCGTTGAAAACAGATATTTCGGCGCCGCAAATGTTTCTCTTTCTCTTATGCGTCTTACGGGGCAGATGTTTAGCATAGCCATAGCCAATATAGTTTTTGCTTTAATTATCGGGCATATTCAAGTGACGGCTGAAGTTCATATCTTGCTTATGCAAAGTCTCCGCTATTGTTTTATTATTTTTGCAGTTTTATGTCTTTTCGGCGCTTTTGCGTCAAAGAAATAGCCGCCGAGAAAAGCGTTATAAAAATAAAAGGATAAAAAAATGAAAAACAAAATTAGAGTTAAAGTCCCCGCTACTACTTCTAATTTAGGGGCGGGTTTTGACGTATTCGGCGCCGCATTGACTCTTTACAATGAATTTGAGGTTGAATTAGTCTCAAATCGCGGGCAGGCGGGGATTTTTATCAAGGGAGAAGGCGCGGATAAATTGCCATCTGACAGCGGCAATTTTTTATATTTCATAATGCAGAAAATTTTTAAGAAATTTGGAGAAAAGAGATTTAATCTAAACAATTTAAAAATTTCTATATCTTGCAATGTCCCGCTTTCATCGGGACTCGGCTCTAGCGCCGCAGCCATTGTAGGCGGAGCGGCTTTGGCTAATTCTCTATGCGGCTCAAAAATGAGCGACGCTGAAATAGCGCAATTTGCAACAGACATAGAAGGACACCCAGACAATGCATTTCCGGCGGTATTCGGCGGAATCTGTCTCTGTTATAATGAGGGAGGCAAAACTCGTTTTCATAAAATTCCGTCTCCTAAATTAAAACTTATAATAGCAAGCCCCGCCTTTGAGATAAACACTTCTCAATCAAGGAAAAAATTGCCGAAAGAATATAAGACGGCTGACGCTGTTTTTAATATATCAAGAGCCGCTCTTTTGACGGCATCTTTATACTCTAAAAATTTTGAACTTTTACGTGATGCAGTTGAGGATAAAATGCATCAGCCATACCGTTTAAAATCAATATCTAAAAGCAAAGAAATTTTTGAAGCGGCTATGCGGGCGGGCGCTAAAGGAGTTTTTATATCAGGCTCTGGTCCTTCTATAGCGGCTTTTGCAGAGAGCGCAGACGCCGTCAAAACCGCAGAGGCTATGTCTCAATTTTGGCGTAAAGAAAATATCTTAAATAAAACTTTTATTTTAGATTTTGACGGCAAGGGAATGG
>JAIRQB010000218.1 GCA_031256695.1 Elusimicrobiota bacterium
TTTAAGTTTTTCTATGAAAAACTTAAAAATGGAACTTTAGAAATACGCCAAACTTTAGAACCCAATCACTCAAAAATGTATTTATTTGAAGCAAGAGATACCCTCGGCGGCACTCAACCGGGCAGTATGATAGTAGGAAGCAGCAATTTATCGCATAACGGCTTAAACAGCCAAAATGAATTAAATGTCGTCTTTCACGATTTGTCTTACAATGACGGCAAAGAATTATTTGACAAACTCTGGACATCGGCTGCAGTGATAGCGGATAAAGACAATATCAAAGACTTTGATGAAAAAGTCATAAAAAGAATTTGGCTTGACAAAATGCCTTCCCCCTATTCAATGTATCTGCGCGTTTTAGACGAGTATTTCAAAATCAATTATGAAGACGGCAAATTTAAAAGCCCCCGCAATATCAATGAATCCTATATGGATTTTGAATATCAGACTGATGCCGTCAAAGAATCTCTTGATAGAATTTCCCGCCACAATGGAGTAATTATTGCAGACGTCGTAGGGCTTGGGAAAAGCATAATAGCCTCCGCTATCGCTTATAATCTCAATTTGCCCGTAGTAATTATTGCTCCGCCGCATTTGAAGGAGCAATGGGAAGACTATTGCAAAGACTTTCATTTCCGCAAAAGAGCGCATATCCGTTCAAGCGGACTCATAGAAGAAGCCTTACAAGATTTTGCTTAAAAAGATGAACAGATGCTTGTAATCATTGACGAAGCCCACAAATACAGAAATCCCCAGACATTTGATTATATTAGGCTGCATCAACTCTGTCAGGGAAATAAAGTCATTTTGCTGACCGCTACTCCATACAATAATAGACCGCAAGACCTCTATTCTCTAATTAAACTTTTCCAAATCCCCGGCAAATCCACTATTAAAACCACAAATAATCTCGGCGCTGATTTTGATTCCATAATAGCCGAATACAATAAGGAATATAAAAAAGCGCAAAAAAGCCCCAAAGACGCCGCTGAATTTGACGCCTTTGTCAAAAAAATCACAAAGAAAATGCTCAGTATAATTTCTCCCGTCATCATCCGCCGTTCAAGAAAAGACCTTGAAGCGAATACAAGATATAGAGAGGATTTAAAAAAACAAAAAATGTCTTTTCCAACAGTATGCGACCCTATATTGTTGGAATATGACCTCGGCGATTTAGGAAATTTATACGAGAACACATTAGACGCTATTTGCCCAAAAGTATTTGACGCAAGTCAAAAAGACGATGATGAAAAATTGCAAGAGGGCGTTTATAGAGCATCCCGCTATCAGCCTCTAAAATATTTAAAAGACGAGAGCAAGGACAAAGTTGAAAGTCAACTTGAAGAAGAAGGAATAGACATTGATTTATCTCAACTGCTTACCACGCAAAAAAACTTGGCTAAATTTATGCGCAGGCTTCTTACGCGCCGCTTTGAAAGTTCAATAGCCGCTTTCCAAATCTCTCTAAAAAATATGATTGACAACTCTGAAAACATTTTGAGGTGGATAGATAAAAGAGGAAAAGTTCCTATATATAAATACGGCAGTCTGCCCGACATTGACGGCAATATGGGAGACTCCGAAGGCGATGATTTATTTGTATCGGCATTAGATAAACAAATAGAAAATTTACAAGAAAAAGGGCTTTTTGAATTGGAAGTTAAAGATATAAAAGACGCTTTTATAAGAGATGTAGAGGCTGACATTGCAATTTTAAAAGGCATACAGGGAAAATGGTTTGGAGAAAACGGCGCTTTTAAAAGAGCAGACCCAAAATTAGAAAATTTCAAAAAGAAACTTGAAGAGATGGTGAGCGGCGATTCTAAACGCAAAAAGGGAGAGCCTGAACGCAAAATAGCGGTATTTAGCGAATTTGCCGACACAGTAGATTATCTCTATAAAGAATTATCAAAGAGCGGCTTTAAAGTTTTCTCATACACCTCAAAGAGCGCAAGCGGTTCAAATAAAGAGATTATCCGCGAAAATTTTGACGCGGGTATCTCAGAAAATAAACAAAAAGACGATTTTAAAATTCTTTTAGCGACAGACGCTATCTCTGAAGGCTACAATTTACACAGGGCGGGAGCGGTTTTTAATTACGATATTCCTTTCAATCCCACGCGGGTAATACAGCGCATTGGACGCATAAACAGAATAAATAAAAAAGTTTTTGAAGAACTCTATATTTACAATTACTTTCCGACTGCAATAGGCGAAAGAGATGTGAGAGTTAAACTTATATCTACAATTAAAATGAAAATGATTCACGCCATTATGGGCGGAGATATGAAAATTTTAACAAGCGATGAAAAATTGTTTCTGTCTGAATTCAATAAAAAATTCCGTCAAGCCGAAGATTTATCAGACCAAAAATCTTGGGATGCCGATTATCGCGAGGAATGGGAACGGGCGCAAAAAACGCCCGAATATGAAGAGGCTCTAAATATAAAAATGCGCAGCCGCATCGGACGCTTCGCGGAGCAAGGCAACGGCGTCATTGTCTTTGGAAAACGCGGCAGCGAATGCGTTTTTAAAATTGCAGACAGCGTTGAAAAGCCTCTGCAAATTTTAGCGCCTGAAGACGCTCTGCCCCTATTTAAAGCGGATAAAACGGAGCGCCCTTCAAAAGTGTCCGACGGCTTTGAAACAATATATCAGCATATAAAGAAAAGTTTATTCGGCGGAGCGGCAATGGCTGAAACTCCAAATAAAATGCGTTTTAGAGCGCTAAACAAAATAAAGTCGTGGGAAAATTCTTTAGAAAATGACGCTCAAACAAATGAATATACCGCGGCGCTTTTAAAAGTATGCGAAATTGACGCTTTCCCAAATTATGCTGCAATTATCAAAGCGAAAAACCTGAAGGATTTAAAAGAAAAAATCAGCCCGTCTTATTTAGAGAGCATAATTGAGACGGCTAAAAAAATAGATGCGCAGCCGGGCAATATAATACTTGCCGAAGAATTGAAATAAGTTTTAACTTAACTGATTTTAAGCGCAATCAAAAGACAGATAAAAATTAAAAGTAATGTCATTCCATTGCAAGACAGAGTTAAAAGTTAAGAACGCAGGGGAAAAGGCAAAAGACGAAAGTTTCCATTGTTGTTGAAAAAGAAAAAGAAACCCGCAAACAAAGCAAAAAGGCGGAAAATAAAATCGGAGGAAACAAAATGACAGATTTCAGCGCAAGTTATAACAGAGATGAATTTATTGCATTTTTAAGAGATAGTTTTTTGCCGAGTAAATTTGAAGAAAAAATAGAAACTCAAAATTATAAGCCGCCGACAAACGGACGCATACTTGAGATAATGCAACTCGGCTCTTGTGAAATTGAAAATGATAAAGGGCGGAATAAATTAGTAAGCATCTATGAAATTACCTGCAAGTCTCAAGACGCGCGCATTACTCAAACGAGAGAAATTTTCAAATTTATGAGAGATAAGTCCGTTGAATATGCTCTTGCGGTTTTTACATCAACAGCCTCTCCTGACTCTTACCGTTTTTCATTTATCAAAACTCTCCCGCGCGACAATAACGGCAAACTTGAATTTGAATACTCTAACCCTAAAAGATTTTCTTTCCTTTTAGGCGCAGGGCATCAAACGAGAACGCCCCGAGAATATCTTATAGAGCGAGGGACAATTAAAACTTTAGAAGATTTAGGCGAGAGATTTAGCGTAGAAATTCTTACCAAAGAGTTTTATGGAGACTTATACAAGTGGTATAAAGCGGCGCTTGAGTCGGCAAAATTTGCAGGTAAGAATCCAAATAAAGAAGAACACCTTATCCGTCTTATAACGCGCTTGATGTTTATTTGGTTTATAAAACAAAAGGATTTAATTCCAAGGTCTTTATTTGACGTAAAAGAAATTTCAAAAATAATTAAAAATTTTGACCCTCAAAGCCAAAACAGCGGCGTCTATTACAATGCTATTTTGCAAAATCTCTTTTTTGCCGTCTTAAATTGCGCAATTAAAGAAAGAGTTTTTGCCGAAGACAGCAAAGGCAGATACGGCGATAAAAAATATCTGCTAAAACAAGAGTTTAGAGATAATAACGGCTCGTCTTTTTTCGCCGTTCCGCAAAGCGAAATAATAAAACGTTTTGAGACTATTCCTTTTCTAAACGGCGGTCTTTTTGAATGCCTAATAGACCAAGAACACAGCGCAGACGACGGCTTTAGCCGCGATGAAAAGAAACGCGCCTTTATCCCAAACAGCCTTTTCTTTGATGAAGAAAAGGGGCTTTTGAATATCTTAAACAAATATAACTGGACTATAGAAGAAAATACTCCCGACGATATAGACGTCGCATTAGACCCTGAACTTCTCGGCAAAGTTTTTGAAGAACTTTTAGGGGAATATAATTCTAAAACGCAACAAGTAAAGCGCAAAGAGACAGGTTCTTTTTACACTCCGCGTCAAGTAGTTCAATTTATGATAGATGAAAGTCTGTCTCATTATCTTGCAGGCAAAATTGACGGCAATTTAGGCAAAGCGCATTCCTTGATAACTTCTATTGACTTAACGCCGGATTTGCAAAAAGACGGCAAATATCTTGCAGATGCGGTAGAACATTTGAAGTCTGTTAAAATTTTAGACCCCGCTTGCGGCTCAGGCGCTTTCCCAATGGGCTGTTTAAACCGCATTGTTGAAACTATTTGCAAAATACGTCACGACACAAATAGATATGACTTAAAGTTGAAACTCATAGAAAACAATATTTACGGCGTTGATATTCAAAATATAGCCGTGCAGATTTCAAAACTCCGCTTTTTTATGGCTTTAGTCGCCGAGCAGGACAGGAGCGGAGACAAAAATGACAATTACAAAATCCGTCCCCTTCCCAATCTTGAGACAAAATTTATAGCGGCAAATGCTTTGATAGAGCCTCCCGCACACTTATTGGATGAATTAAATTTAGAAGACAAAGAGTTAAAAAAATACAGCGATGAATTGTTAGAAATTCGTTCTCACAAATATGTCAACCCCGATTCATATAAGAAAAAATTGGAAATCCGCAAAAGGGATGAATATTTGTGCAGTTTAATAGAAGCGCTCATTGAAAAGAGACTCGGCAAACCAAATAAAGAGTTGATAAAGCAATATGAAGAAGAAATTGCTAGATGTGAAATAGAAAAGAAAAAATATGCGGGCGAAAAAAAAGAAAAAAGAGAAATTAAGGAAGGAATTTTATTTGAAGAGAAGTCTGCTCCTAAAATTGTTGAAATAGATGTAAATGAAGAGGAAAGGAAAAAGATAGATGAGCGCATAGCGGGATATAAGTCAAAAATCAGTTTTGAGAAAAGCAAGAGTTCTACAAATTCGCAAATAGAGGCTCTTAGAAAACTTATAAAGTGGAATCCATACAATATAACAGGGTCTGCCGACAGTTTTTATGCTCCTTGGATGTTTCAAATAAAAGAAGGCTTTGACATAGTTATAGGCAATCCGCCTTATATACATTTGGAAGATTTAAAAGGCGACCCCGTTAGAGAACAATATGAAAAACAGGGTTTTAAAAGTTATGACAAAAGAGGCGATATTTATCAGTTATTTTATGAGCGCGGTTTAAATCTGCTAAAAGACAGCGGGTATCTTTGTTTTATCACTTCAAATAAATGGCTGCGCGCTTCATATGGAGAAAAATCACGTTTATTGTTATCTGAAAAATACAATCCGAAAATTTTATTGGATTTAGGAGGCGGCATTTTCAAATCAGCCGCTGTTGATACAAATATATTGTTGATAGAAAAAACACAAGAATATATTGAAACTTTGTCTTGTAAATGCAAGCAAGACAGCGATATAGAAAAAATGAGCGATTTAATTAGACAAGAGGGCATTTATGAGAGATTTGACAATGGTATTTGGGCTATATTAAACCCCATTGAAAAGAGCATTAAGGAAAAAATAGAGAAAATTGGAACTCCGCTAAAAGATTGGGA
>JAIRQB010000229.1 GCA_031256695.1 Elusimicrobiota bacterium
CGCACGCCGCAATGACACCATCGGCAACGACAAATAAAGAGGGCGGGGTTTGGATAATCCAAAACCCGCCCTCGTTTATGTAGTCAACTGATAACTGACAGTCGCTATGCCTCTGCCCCTTGCGAAAGAGTAAAAAGCAAAACGCCCGCCCAAATACAGCCGAATGAAATGATATGGACTATTGTAAAAACTTCTTTATAGATAAAAATGCCGATTAGCAAACTGATAGTAGGCGCTATATATTGCATAAAACCCAGCATTTTTAAACTGATTCTTTTTGCCCCTGCTGTAAAGAAAAGCATAGGGATTGCCGTCACTGCGCCGCAACCGATTAGCAAAAGCAAATCTCTTAAAGTCAAAACGCTGTAAATGCCCCCTTTTGCGCTTAAAAAATACTCATAGAGAGCGGCAAAAGGCGTCATTAAGAAACTTTCGTAAAAAATACTCGTCATTGCCGACAAAGCCAACTGTTTTTTTATCAATCCGTAAAAAGCAAAAGTAAAAGCCAAAACAAGAGATATCCAAGGCAATGTTTTAAAATGCCATACCATAAAAATTATGCCGCAAATGGCAAATAAAACGGCGCAAACTTGCCTCTTATTTAATTTTTCTTTTAAGAATACAACGGCTAATAAGACGCTAACTAGAGGATTTATATAGTAGCCCATACTTGTAGCGGTGATTTGCCCGTCATTTACAGCATAGATAAAAATACCCCAGTTAAAAACTATAAGGATAGAAGCGGCGCATAAAACAAGGATTTTGCGGTAACTTTTGAGGATTATTTTTGTCTCTGCTAAAAAAATACCTCTCTGCCCGCTTATAAAAATTAAAAAAGCGGTAAAGACAGCAGACCAAATAAAACGGTTGGCAAGTATTTCAAAAGAAGAAATGTGGAGCATCTGTTTCCAATAAATAGGTAAAACGCCCCATAAAAGATAAGCGCTAATGCAGAAAGTTAAACCATTTTTTGCCGCCATAATTTTTTGTCCTTTTATTGTTTTTGTCAGTCAAATGAGTATTTTTTCATAATAGCAAATTGAGAAAAGAGCAAAATTGCAGGGTAAAACTGCTGTTTTCTAACAATTTGCTTTTATTTTTTTATTTTGACGGGAAAATGACGGATAAATATTCGTCTGTTTTTTAAATATTGTTAGAGGAAATTTTAGGCGGCGCAGTTATATGGAAAACTAAAAGACACAATTGACACAAAAAATTAAAAAGTATATAAACCCGCTTCAAAATCAGACAAAAATTTTGTGGACAATTTTATATGCTGTTTTGCCAAAATATAAAATAGCATTGAAAAATCAATGGTTTTTTGTATTTTATTGTTTAAATAGCGAATAAAATATTTTGTTGATAACTTTATCCACAGCAGTGGATAACTTGGGGGAAAAATGGATAATTCTATTGAAAATATCTGGAAAAGCGCTGTGGATAAAATTAGAGAAGGGGTAAATCCTGAAACCTTTGACTTATGGTTTGCCCCATTAGAGCCTCTGTCTTTGGAAAATGCCGTATTTAGCATATCTGTTCCCAATACTTATTTTGCCGAATGGATAAAAACGCGTCAAAAGGAAAATATTGAAAAAATTTTATCCGATATTTTGCAAGAGACCATTTCTATTGATTTAAAACCGCGCCGCGATATTGCGGCTACAATAGAAAGCATTGAATCCGTCCCCATACCGCCTTTGCCTCTTGCCGCGCAAGGAAGGCAAAAAGACCAAATAAACCCCAAATATCTTTTTGATTCTTTTGTTGAAGGTCCTTCCAATAGATTTGCCAAAGCCTCTTGCGAGGCAGTAGCCAAAAATCCCGGTAAACAGTTTAATCCCCTTTTTATCTATGGCGGCGTAGGGCTTGGCAAAACGCATCTTTTGCACGCTATTGGAAATTACATAAAAAGCGCAGACCCTGCCGCAAAAATTCTGTATGCGACAGCGGAAAGTTTTTTCTCTGAATTTATCACTCTTTTCCGCTCCGGAAGACCTTCTGAAAAAGAAATAGACTCCTTTAAAAACAAATACCGCTCATTAGACTGCCTGCTTATAGACGATATACAGTTTTTGGCGGAAAAAGGAGGCAGTCAAGAAGAGTTTTATTATGTTTTTAATTCGCTTTATGATTCAAAAAAACAAATTGTAATCACTTCTGACAGACCGCCTAAAGATTTGGTAGAAATTGAAGATAGGCTTATCTCCCGTTTTGCTTGGGGAAATTCCGTTGATATTGCTCCTCCTGATTTTGAAACAAGGATGGCTATTTTGCGTCAAAAAGCGTCAGATGAGAAAATTTATATACCTGATGATGTGATTACTTATATAGCCGCCAATATAAAATCCAATATAAGGGAATTAGAAGGCTCTTTACTAAAAATTTCCGCTTTTTCTCTATTGACTGAAACGCCGCTTACATTGGATTCAGTAAAAATCCTCTTAAAAGATATTATAAGACCCCTTGAATCTGTCAATATAACAGTAGAAATGATTCAAAAAGCGGTAGCGGCAGAGTTTAATATAGAGTTAAGAGATATGCGCTCTAAAAAAAGAACTGACGCTGTGGCTTTTCCAAGACAAATTGCTATGTATTTGTCTCGCTCTCTGCTTGAAATGTCCACAATAGCCGTCGGCGACTTTTTCGGCGGCAGAGACCATTCAACAGTAATGCACGCTTGCAATAAGATAAAGGAAAAAATTGCTTCAGACCCTTATTTCAATGCGAAAATCAATGAAATAATAAAGAAAATTAAACTTGCCGAAGCGCCTGTATAAACAAAATGCTTAATCGGCTCTTTTCAAGCATACTAATCTGATTTTTTCTCAAAAAACATTGATTATAACTTTAAGATAACTTGTTAATAAGTCTTGGCAAAAATGTATAATTGCCGCGCTTGTTTATACTGTTTATAAGTTTTATGACTTATTCACATAGTAATTCTCTAAAAATAATACGGAATTTGTGTTGATAAATATAGATTTTTTGAAATTTAACTAATTTATCAACAATATGAGAAAGCCTGCTGTTATTTCTATTTTTTCATAAAAAATAAAAAAATAAAGAATTTTGTGTATAAGTCATTAAAAGGCTTAAATTTAAAGAAATTCAATAAAAATGGAGGTTTAAAATGAAAGTAATTTGCTCAAAAGATGAATTGTTTAGAGGAATCAGCAATGTGATGTCTGTAACCCAATCTAAAAATGCTTTGCCAATTCTTGCGAATTTATTATTTAAGGCTCAAGAAGACAGCATAGTAATATCTGCTACGGATTTGGAGAGAGCAATCATATGTAAAATTAAAGGCGAGATAATAGAAGAAGGGGCAATTACAATACCTTCTAAAAGATTTTCAGATATTGTCAGAGAACTTCCGTCAGATGTTCAGATAGAAATAAATTCAGACGATTCAAATCAAATCAATATAAAATCGGCAAAAACAAAAATCAATTTAACGGGAATAGATGCATCTGAATATCCGGCAATACCGGCATTTCCAACAGAAAACAGCATCTCTATAAATAAAAATACTCTTATTTCTATGCTTAAAAAGACGGTTTTTTCTGTTTCTAAAGACCC
>JAIRQB010000028.1 GCA_031256695.1 Elusimicrobiota bacterium
AGTTTTCCAAAAGAACTAAAAGAAAAGTTGGAACAGCATCTTGAAAAATAAAATCTCAGAAAAACAAAAAGAGCGTTTTTTTATGCAAAAGGCTCTTTTAGAGGCTCAAAAAGCCGAAAAAATAGGCGAAGTTCCCGTAGGCGCCGTCTTGGCAAAAGGCGGCAAAATTGTGTCGGCAGGACACAATAGATGCATTTACTGCAATGACCCAAGCGCTCACGCCGAAATTGTCGCCCTCCGCAAAGGCGCTAAAAAATTAAAAAATTATCGCCTAAACGGCTGCAGTCTTTATGTAACTATAGAGCCTTGCGCTATGTGCGCGGGGGCTTTAATCAATGCAAGAGTCGCCAAAATAGTTTTTGGCGCAGAAGATAAAAAGGCGGGCGCTTGTCAAAGCGTTTTTAAAATAGCAGACGGCGCAAAATTAAACCACAAAATAAAAATAGAGCGGACAGATGAAGATTTAAGCGCTCTTTGCTCTAAGACAATAAAGGATTTTTTTCTCAAAAAAAGGACGGCGCAAAAACAATGAAGCGGATTTTTCTTTTAATCAATTTGTCTATTCTTTTAATTGCGGCAGGATGCGCTAAAAAAACTCTTTCTAATGCAGAACTTGCCGCCGAGATAGATAAAATCAAAAACTACAATCAAGAACAGCAAAAAAAATACGCTGATTTATATTCAAAAAGCGGCGATTCCGCCGCTAATATTGAAACTCTCAATCAACAGGTTGGAGAATTGCAAAAAGAAGTTTTGAATTTAAGAGAAAAAATAAATCTTTCGCAAAATGAAAACAAAGGGCAAAATCTCTCTTATCAAGACATTCTCTACAAAGAATCATATGGTGATTTTAGCGCAGGCAGATATGAACTCGCATATAGCGGATTTAAAAATTATAAAGAGAGATATCCGAAATCTAATTTTGCCGCAAATGCAGGATATTATATGGGCGAATGCTTTTATGTCAGAAAAATGTGGCAGAGGGCTTTGGCGGAATATGCGGCAACAGAAAAGGCATATCCAAAAGCCGAAATCCTCCCGTCCGTTATGCTGAAAAAAGGATTGTGTCAGGAACAATTGGGAAATAAAAAAGAAGCGCTCAATACTTTTAGTTTGATAGTAAAAAAGTTTCCGCAAAGCGAAGAAGCGGCGGCAGCCGGAGACAAAATTAAGAAAAACAATAATGCATCAAAATAAAAGAAAATTTTTTCCATATCTTGCAATTTCTGTTGCAATACATTTAATAGCGGCGGCGTTTTTTTTGTTCTATAAAGCGTCTCCGCCTTTTTTGTCTGTCCCCATAGACGTCAGTTTTTATTCGCCTGCAAGCGGTAAAGCGGAATTTCAGACTCTTGCTGAAGAAACCACTGCAGCGCCGATAAAACAAAACGATGAAAATGCAAAGACTCTTCTACGCAAAATAGAGCAAGAAAATAAAATGCCTGCGGAAAAAGAAGATATTGAAGCCAAGAATGAAAAAGAGACGGCTGTTTCGCCTCCTCAAGATGCAAATCGGACTGTTGGTTTAAACAAAACGAATACGCAGACAAAAGCGGCGGGGAATGCCGTCCCAGTCGCTTCCTCATATGATGGCGTCAGTTTTGACAGCGCGGATTTCAATTACGGCTATTACACAAATTCAATAATAAGGACTATAAGCGCTTACTGGACATGGGCTGAGAGTTACGGCTCTTTAAGGACTATAGTTTTTTTTAGAATAGCCAAAGACGGCTCAATTTCATCTGTGGAAATTAAAAAAACGTCTGGAAACAGCAGATTTGATTTAAATGCCGTAAATGCCGTAAAAAGAGCGGGCAAATTCGCCCCTCTCCCCGACGGCTATAAACATAATTCTTTGGGAGTTTATTTTGAATTTAAATACCGCGGTTAAAAAAATTTTGCTTTTCTGTTTTTGTTTCGTTTTTCTTGCCTCTGCTTTTGGACAAGAAAACAGCAATGTCTTTTTGTCTTTGACTTCTACAAACAATAGATTTGACATAGCGTTGCTGCCTTTTAAAAATAGCGGCGCAAACGGAACTGACGGCAAAATTCTCCAACTTATAAATAAAACAATTGAAAACGATTTGGTTTTGAGCCGATATTTCAATGTAATCAAAACGTCTTTTGTCTCAAACTACGGTTTGCAAGCGCAGATGGATTTTTGGAAAGCGTCCGGCGCTTCGGCTCTTGTTGATGGGGAAGGCAAGATAACAGGCGCAAACATATCAATATCAATTCAACTCTACGATATAAAATCAAAAGAATTGATTTGGAAACAAACTTTTTCAGGCAAAGCCTCATCGTATAGGATTTTATCCCATAAAATAAGCAATGAAATAGTTAGAAGGTTTACGGGCGAAGATGGAATAGCGCTTTCAAAAATAGCCTTTATAAACGACGGGACAAAATTTAAAGAACTCTATACCGCAGATTATGACGGACATAATTTGCGGCGGCTTACCAGAGATAATAAATTAAACGTCTTGCCGAAATGGGCGCCTTCAGGCGCTCAAATAATTTATACGAGTTATCTTTTTAACAATCCCGATTTATTTTCTTTAAACTTATCGGCAAACAAAAGGTCTGTGGTGTCAAAATATCAAGGCTTGAATACAGCCGCCGCCTATTCGCCCGATGGGCAGAGAATTGTTTTAACTCTTTCGCGGGGCAGTTATCCAAATCTCTATATGATAGATGCCCGCGGGCAAATTGTGCGCAAAATGACCGATGGATATTTTATAGACACAAGTCCTTCTTTTGCTCCCAATGGGCAAGAGATAGTCTTTATATCGGACAGAATGGGGTATCCTCAACTTTATATTATGAATGTCTCTGGCGGAAATGTCAGACGTCTTCCTGCAAATGGATATTGCGACTCGCCCGCTTGGTCGCCGAGGGGCGATAAAATAGTTTTCACAATGCGTATTGGAAATTCAAATTACGATATTTATATTTACGATTTGCGGACTTCAAATATAACAAAACTCACGCAAGGCAATGGAAACAATGAAGACCCAGTATGGTCTCCCGACGGCAGATTTGTGGCATTTTCTTCAACAAGAGGCGGCAAGAGGGAGATTTACATAATGTCAATAGACGGCTTAAGCATTAGAAAATTAGCCGAGATTGCCGGCAATTCCTATACTCCGAGTTGGTCGGTCAATATTGAAAATTAGGAATAGAAAATAGAAATTTCTTCAAAAATCTGTTTTAGCCTTTAAATTTTGCATTAAAAAAGCGCTCAATGCCGAAACATTGAACGCTTTTTCTGTTTGTATTGGATTTTTTTTGACTTCTCTAAAAGCCCTGATTTTTAAGGCTCTAAATCTGTTTTAAATTTTTTAGCGGCGACGGAAACCGCCAAAATACAAAATAAACAAAGAGCCAAAATAGGCGTAAATAAATCTGAAAAAGACGACCCTCTTAAAAATAAACTCCTGCAAATTTCCATAAAATGCCTTTGCGGCAGCGCAAAAGTTAAAATCCTAAAAAATAGCGGCATATTTTCTACGGGGAAAATAAAGCCTGACAA
>JAIRQB010000110.1 GCA_031256695.1 Elusimicrobiota bacterium
CGAATTGGAAAATTTAGAAATTTTTCTAAAAGAAATTCCGTCTTTGCTAAATCAAAACGGAACAGTAAGCGTTTTTACTTTTCACTCTTTAGAAGACAGGATTGTCAAAGAAAATTTTAAAAACGCTTCTAAAGAAAACATTTACAAACTTCTAAATAAAAAAGTTATAACTCCGTCTTTGGACGAAATAAGGAAAAATCCCCGCGCCCGCAGCGCAAAATTGAGAGGCGCTGAAAAATTATGAGACATTTATATTTTTGCGCCTTGATATTTTTAATCGCAATTTTTGCTTTTCTATTTGAAAGAACTCAAAACGAGCGTATGAGATACAGAATCACATCTCTTCAAAATCAATATGAAAGGCTTTTGTCTGAAAACAATAATTTGCAGTATAAAATAGATTCAATTTTATCTCAGGGGAATATGGACGCTTTTGCGAGAAAAAAACGGCTCTCGCCTCCCGGCGAAAAATCCATTGTCAGAATAGAGATTTAAGAAAATTAAGAGTTTAAGATTGCGGATGCAGAATGCAGCCCAGATGCAATCCGCATTTCTTAACTTTTCAGAGGCATAAAAATGAACTTCAAAGTAATAAAAGGCTTCTTTATAAAAGAATTGATTCAAACATTCCGCGACAAAAAAATGGCGGCGATGATTTTTGCCGCTCCCATAATTCAACTGACTTTATTCGGCTTCGCCTTAACATCAGACATACAAAACATAAAAATGCTTGCGCTCTATGAGCCTGATGATATTTTAGCGCAAAGAATTGAAAACGATTTAGCCGCTTCGGGCTATTTTATAAAAGCGCTTCCGCCGCAAGGCGCGGATATAATTAAGAGCATAGATAAGAGAGAGAGCGAAGTTATTTTGGTCTTTCCGCAAGGAGGATTAAAAAAAACTTTAGACAGAGGCGGGGCAAATATGCAGATTTTAATTGACGCGGTAAATATGCAGAGGGCTATTCAAATAGAAAATTATGTCAAAAACATTGTAAGGCGGACTATAAGCGGCGAATTAAATGTCGCTGCGCCGCTTTTAATAAATCCGCAAATTAGAATTCTTTACAATCCGTCTATGAAAAGTTCTTATTTTATGATACCCGCTTTGATGGGTTTTTTACTGTGCATCATTACAGTTATTATAACGAGTATGTCTTTTTCTAAAGAAAAAGAATTCGGCGCTTTTGAAAAACTCATATCCTCTCCCGCTTCAGCGGGCGAAATACTGATAGGAAAAACTTTGCCTTATACGGCGATAGGCTTTATGGCTGTTCCCGCAGTTTTAATAACGGGGATTGTTGTATTTGGAGTTCCAGCGGCTGGCGGCATTTTTAAAATTTTTCTGTCTTGCTTCATTTTTATAATCTCTTCTTGCTCTATTGCAATTTTTATTTCAACTTTTGCAAAAACTCAACAGCAAGCAATGCTTGGCAGTTTTATGTTTTTGCTCCCCGCTATGATTTTATCGGGCTTAATTTTTCCAATAGAAAATATGCCGCAAATAATCAGATGGACGGCTTATTTAAATCCTCTCTATTATTTAATTGTTTTGCTGAGAAATATTATGTTGAAAGGCGGGGATTGGATTTTTGTATTTAAAAATTGCGCATTTTTGCTTGGAATAGGAGCGGTGTTGGCATTTGTCGGCGTGAAAAAATTCTATGCGAAATTGTAAAGGCATAAAAACAGCGAAAGTAATATCATTTTTTTAATTGAGAATTGAGAATTAACGGCAAAGACAAAAGACATAATCCCATATCTCATTGCGGACGCAAACACATAGCGCTGCGCAAACAATGTTAACTGAAAAAAGCAGGTTTTGGATTTTCCAAAACCTGCTTTTTTAATGCTGTTTTTTGAGAGTTGCGGATTTCAAATTTCATCTCTTAACTTTTCAAACTTATTCAGTAAGCGCCCATACTTCAATTCTGCGGTTTGCTTCCCGCCCTTTATACGTTTTATTGTCAGACACTGGGATTTTTGAGCCATAGCCTATGCATTCCATTTTTTCAAGGGCGATGCCTGCCGAGGCAAATTCTTTATAGACGCTTTGAGCGCGGTCTTGGCTTAATTTATTGTTGAAATCATCGTTGCCTCTTGCATCAGTATGTCCTTCTATTACAATTTTTGCATATTGCAAGGAATTGAGTTTTTCTATCTGATGTCTTAATTTCTCTTTTGCTTTTCTTGTCAAATCAGACTTGCCCGTCAAGAAATTAGCGGCTCCTAAAGTGATTTTTTCAACAGCCTTTTTATTTCTCTCTTCGCGGATTGCAACTAAAACTCTTAATTCCTCTTTTTCATTTTCTTTCTTTTCAGCCTCGTCTACGGCGCTTTCTTGCGATTTTTCTTCTTTTTCAATTTTCTTTTCAGCGCCTTTATTGTATCCGGCAATAACTGCTTTGCCGTTTTCTTTTTCAGCGCCTTTATTTTCAACAGTCTCTGCCGGCTGCTTTCCTCCTACTTTATAGACAACTCCCAATCCGAAGGAATATTCGCTGTTTGCGATATTTGCGTCGGCAGTTAAGGCAAATAATGGGCTGATATTGTAATCTATGCCTATTTGAGCGCCGTAGGCTAAATTCTCTTGCGTTCCTTTCAGTTTTAAGTCTTTTAAAGGCATCTCTTTGACATCGGCGCTGATTTGTCCATATTCGCCGCTCAAAATTGTCTTTCCCATTATCTTTGCCCGCGCAGTCCAAACTTTATTGATTTTGTAATCGGCAGAAATGCCGAAAGGCGCTGATATGCTGTTATTTGAGCCGCTCTGTATTGATAAATTGATAGGGGAATTGGATTGTTCCTCAAAAGCATTGTTGAAAGCAAAACCGCCTTGAATACCAATGAAAGGCGTTATATTAAAAGAGGCTATTGTGAAAATCTTTTCTATCTCTATTGCCGCTTTAATTGCCTTTGTGTTAAAGGCGCTTTCAGGCTGATATTTATTGCCGTTTAATTCAATTTCTCTTTTTATATTGAAATCTTGATATTCAAAAGAAAGAGCGGACTTTATATTGAATTGTCTCGTATTATTTAGTGGCGCAAAAAGATAAAGACCAAGCCCTATTCCTTTTGTATTTCCGCTGTCTTTTCCTTCCTTTAAATCTGCCTGCATTATCTCAGCATAGCCGCCTATTAACATCTTGCGGCTCTGCATTATGTCCGTGCCTAAAAGAGCGGAGTATTCGTCATAGAGAAAATCGCCGTTTGAGTTCTCGTCTTTATCTGTTTTCTTGTGATAGAAAGTTCCTTTTAGCCAAAAACTTTGATTGTTTTCATAACTGAATAAGTCTGGTCTTAATCTGTTAAACGCTATTGCGCTGTTTTTATTGTCTGTGGCGCTTTTTAAAGCATTGGCAATAATATCGGCATTGAATTTTCCAAAGAACTCTTCTTGAGCGCTTTGAGTATCGCTTTGATATGCGGCATTGATTAACTCCTTCATATCAGGCGAAGCAAAATCCCAAGCGTCAACGCTTTTCTCAAAATAGTTTTTGATTTGCTCTTTGTTGTGAGAGAGCGCAAAGTTTGGAATTTGATAGGGGGAAATTATCAAGTTTATATAAGTGTCTTGATAATCAAGGGCATATCTGACAT
This sequence comes from Elusimicrobiota bacterium, assembly GCA_031256695.1. Classification (GTDB taxonomy): domain Bacteria; phylum Elusimicrobiota; class Endomicrobiia; order Endomicrobiales; family Endomicrobiaceae; genus JAIRQB01. The sequence continues at coordinate 3,600 of JAIRQB010000110.1, forward strand.
TTGGCGGATAAATATTTTCCAAAATGCCGAATCTGCCGTCTATATTTTGAGCGCTCATTATTCTGTAAGTCTTTTTCTCTTTTGGGAGATTTAAAAGAGTTAAACCGAATACGGATTTTTCGCCTATTATTATTTCAGAGGCAGAGTTTGATTGATTTGCTTTGTCCGCTTTTATATCAACAAATTCGCCGTATTTTCCAAATACCGAAAGAGCGTCAAAACTTGATGTGTTGTCAGGCAGAGTTGCAAAAGAGGCGTCTTCATTTATAGACACAGAGCCGAATTGAGCGGAGACGGCATTGATTTTGAGAAGTCCCTCTTCAACGCTTGTTTTTCCTTTGAAGTCTATATTGCCTGATAAAATTAAATCTTTAGCGCCCGTCTTTGAAATAAAACTATTCTCAACTCCCGCTATGCCGCTTCTTAAATCAATAGCGCCGCTTTGAGCGTTGAAATAGACTTCGCTATTATTGTCTAAATAAAAATCATTTCCTTTCGCATCTGCCGAGACATTGTTGGATATATTGTCTGCAAATATAGAATGTCCCGCTGAATTGAATTCTAAAACAGCATTCTTTAAATAGACTGCGCCGCCTTCCTTTAACGCTCTATTGCCGTCTGCTTCTATCTTGCCTGAAATAATAATAGCGGCATTTTCTATATTTAGCGCCCCGCCCGTTCCTGCCGCTTTATTTTCTTGCAAGATAAAAGCGTCCGCTTCTATTTCCATTGTTTTATTTAAATTATTCAAAGATAAAAAGCCGCCGTTTTTTGCTTGATTGTTTTTAGCCGAGACTATTGAGTTTGGGAAAGATAAAACAGAATTGCCTAATAACTCTATTATTCCATTGCCGTTTTGAGAATTGTTTGAATAAAAACCAACGCTGTTTTTTGAAAATTTCAAAACTCCGTTTTTGGCTGAAATTGCAGCGCCTCTTTGAGCGGTATTTTCTTTAAATAAAACATTCCCCTGATTGCCTGACGCTTCAAAAGAGCCGTCTTCAACAGCAAGAGCGCCGCCTGACTTTGCCGAATTGTTTTCAAA
>JAIRQB010000085.1 GCA_031256695.1 Elusimicrobiota bacterium
TCCGATCTCTATTTATTATAAGCGGCAGTCTTTAAAAAAATTCGGCATTTTTGACGATGACAAATACATAACATTTCAAACGGGCATAGCAGAAGCAGGCTATCAGCCGCGGCTTGGAAGGTCTTGGAATATAAAAAATTATTTAGCGATGTTGGATATTTTAAAAACAAAAATTGATAAGTCTGTTAAATTTGTCCTTGTTGGGAATGGCAATCTATCCGCTGTCAGAGAAGCGATAAAAGAAAAACAATTAAAGATAAATGCCCGCTTCGGCGGAGCGGCGAATGCGCCGCCCGAAATTTTTGTATGGGAGGGGGGGGGGGCAATAGCGCTATAATAGACACCGCCAATAAAACTTCGTTAAACGAATTGTACTGCATCTTAAAACGCTCTTTGCTCCATATTGATATAGAAGGCGGTTGCGTTCATATCGCTAAATCTTTGGGGACCAAATCTCTCGTATTGTTTGGAATTACGGCTCCAGAGCTTGTAGGATATGAAGAAAACATAAATATAATGTCTTCTTTATGCAATGGTTGCGTTCGCTATGAGTGTCCTTTGTATGAAGAACCCGTCTGTGTAAATGCTATAACTCCTGATTTTGTAGCGCAAAAAGCGGCTGATTATTTAAATACTCTTGTATAAAGGAAAACTCAAATGATTAACATAGTTTTTGGATTAGACGACAAATTTGCCGCTATGTGCGGGGCTTGTTGCGCCTCTATTTTGGCTAATCACAAACGAAAAGTTAAAAGTGAATTGTTAAAAATTGTTGTAGACGCTGACGATAAAATCCATTTTTATTTCATTGGAAATTTGAGCAAAAAAAATAAGAAAAGACTGCTTGACTTAAAAAATATACAAGATTGCGAATGCTCTTTCCCCGATATTGACCTTTCTCAGTTTGACGCATTCCCCGTCAATAATTTTTTCAAAAGCAGAGCTGCTTATTACAGATTGCTGGCTGTAGATTTTGTAGACGGCGACAGAGCGGTATATTTGGATTGCGATATGATTGTAAACTGCGATATACAACTGCTTTGGGATATGGATTTAGAAGATAATTTTATAGCCGCTGTAAAAGATATAGGAGAGAGGATTATATCCCCGTATTTTAATTCGGGACTTATAGTTTTTGATTTAAAAAGTTTAAGAGAATGGGATTTTTTCAATAAGGTTTGCAATTATGTCAGAGACAATAAAGAACAAATTGAAAATTTTATATACCCAGACCAAGACCTTTTAAACAAGATTTTTAATGGGAATTTTAAACAATTAGACGAGCGCTATAATTTTATGTTTGCTGGGCATCTGGAAAATACATCTTTAAAAGAGGATGCAATTGTGCATTATGCCGGCATTAAACCTTTGTCGTGGCAATGCCCCACATTGTATAGAAATCTCTTTTTTCAATATTCTCAGATGACGCATTGGAATTTAAATATGAACAAATTTTATTTTGAATTGTTTAAACTCAGCCCGTTATTCTTTTTAAAGCCAAAATGGATAAAAAGATTAAAAAAAATGCGCGCTGAAACAAAAGAATACTTAAAGAAACAGGCGCAAGGGAATAAAAATGCCGATTTATAAATGCCCTGAAGGCGATTTTCAGAAGGTTTTTGCTGAAAATCAGACAAAAATTATAAAAGCCCTCAAAACCGCATCAACTTTTGGGACAATAAAACAATCCAAACTGATTAAATTTATAGAGGCAAACGGCTTTTATAAACGCAGATAAGCGGGCAGTCACGCTATTTATAGAAAAGACGGGTCGCCTTTTGTTTTATCAATACCGCTCGGCAGAAAGGATGCGCAGCATTACATTGTTTCAGACATTATGGAAGCGTTACATCTCACAAGGGAAGAATTGCAAGAAGCATTAGATAAGATATAACAAGATTTTCAAACAAAAGGAGGAAAAATGAACAAAGCAAAAACAGTTTTAGAAAACATTTCAGGTTTTTTTAAAGGAGTTTTTGACGCGGACCCGGCTAAAAAAATTACAGGCTGTTGCGGCGGATATGCCGCAAAGACGCTTACCCGCGAAAATTCCAAAAAAGAGGTAGAAAAAAATGCTTAATACTTTAAGTTTTGCCGATATTTTAAGGCATGGCGGTTTTGCTTTTTATCTCTTAATTATTGTTTCAATTTTCTCAGCCGCCATAATTCTTTTTAAATTAGGCGAGTTTTTTATGAAATCTCATCTAAATCGCCATAAATTTACTCAAAAAATAACTGTCCTTATACAGCAAGGGCGTTTAAATGATGCCGTTGCTTATTGTAATCGCAGCATATCGCCGATGGCGGCTGTGGCAAAAGCGGGCATAATAGCCTCTACTATAAGAGATGCCAATATAGCGGATTCTATGGATAGAGAAATTATGATAGAAACTGTCCGTCTTGAAAAATTTATCACCATAATAGGAACTATAGGCAGTATTGCCGTCTATATAGGGCTTTTAGGAACAGTTATAGGCATTATCAGGGCTTTCAGCGATATAGCGGCGGCAGGCAGCGGCGGTCTATCTGTTGTAATAAGAGGCGTGGCGGAAGCATTAGCGGCTACAGCGGCTGGTCTTTCAGTTTCTATACCTGCTGTAATTGCCTATAACTTTTTTGTAAAAACAATAGACAAATTTGCCGTCAATATGGAGTATTGCGCTTCCGCAGTAGAAAACGCTTTGTCATCTCTTATGGAAAATAGAAGGTAAGAAATTATGAGAAGAGCAAAAAGAAATAGAAATAAGGTTGTCTCTGAAATAAATATCACGCCTTTTACGGACGTGGTTTTAGTCTTGCTTATTATTTTTATGATAACTACGCCAATGCTAATGCAGCCGAGTTTGGACGTCAATTTGCCTAAAGCGCAAGAGACTAATTTAGCAGACAATACAAATATAGATGTTTTGATTACAAAAGACGGCTCGGCTATTATAGAGGGGCGTCAAATACATAGAAACAATATAGAAAGCGAGATTAGGAATTTAATCATTAAAACTCCCAATAGACCGGTGATTATCAAAGGCGACAAAGATGCCAAATATGACTTTATAATAGATTTTATGAATAGAGCGCGGCAGGCAGGCGCTGTAAAATTTGCTTTGGCAGTTGACAATAAAGGCATTGGAAAGCCTTCGGGGAATGCCGTCAGAAGAAAATTATGACATTAAAAAATATTATCCTTTTAACGCTTGGCGTATTTTCAATAGCGCTTTTAAACTTTTTTTGCAGTCAGCCCATATTTCCCATAGATATTTTGCAAGGGCAAAGCCCTGAAGGTTTTTATATAGAGTTTCCCCTCTTACGTTATTTTATAGAGCCTTTTTATGCCTTCGTTTTTTATATCCTCACTCTTGAGCGCGCCGCATATATGCCGTCTCTTATTTCTTGGTCTGCGTGGATTATTCTTTTTGCGGCGCTCTTCGGCTTTTTGAAAAAACACTCGCCTCAAAAAATCATTCTCAATACAATTTACTGTCTAATCTTTTTCGCATCGCTGCTTGCTTTTGCCGCAGTCTTGCCGATACCAGGTCCTAAACTTATAAAACCAAATGGATTTTTAGCCTTTGACGCTCATTCCCATACAAATTATTCTCACGACAATGTCTCAACTATATTTTTCAGCAGGGCTTTTCACAGATGGGCTGGTTTTGACGGCTATTATATAAGCGAGCATAATAATTCTTTAAGTTTTGAGCATTTCCCTGAAAAAGAGCAATTTAACTTTGTATATCCCGCAGTTCAGATGCAAAGTTCAGAAGGAGGCGTTTCTGTTTTGCTTCTTTCTCAAAAAAAGTTTGATGCAAAAGAGTTTCAAAATCTAACTGTAGAGGATTTAATACATAAAGCGCATCAAAACAATATGCTGGCAATTATGCCGCATTGGTGGAAATGGAGAAAACACACTCTTGCGCAATTAAAAGAATGGGGTATAGACGGTTTTGAAATTTATAATTGCGGATATAGAAATATAGATGAGGAAACGCGCAAAACTTTAATTGATTTCACAAAAGAGAATAATCTTTTGGCTATAGGAAGCACAGATTGGCACGGCTGGGGATATATGACAGATGTTTGGACTGTAACAGCAGGCGATAAAAAGCAGAATTTATCTTTTGAGTTGGCAGAAATTCCGCCGCTTAAAGTAATTTTATACAGGCAAGAAAAGCCCCGCTCTATGGTCAGATTTATTTTTGAGCCTTTTTCTGCCTTTTACTTTTACTTAAAGAGCGCCGATTTAAAAATGACAGCCGCTTTCATACTTTGGATTGTCATTTTATTTGTCTTTTTCCACACAAAAATCTCAAAAAAGTTTTTAGAAGAACTTCCGCTTATTTTTGCCGCGCTTTTTGCCGCTTTTGCCGTATATTTTTTGATAATTTTTTTGCCCGTCTACCGCTTAAATAGGATTTTATTTTTCAGCGTCATTCCCGCATCGGCAGGTATGAGTTTGCTTTGGCTCATATTTTGGAAAACAAACAAAGTTTTAAAAACAAGTTAAGAACTAAATGTTAAGGAAAACAAACGGGTATCATTTGCGTCGCGCGCAAACGCACAGCGCTGCCGCAATCACTGTTGCCGTTTGCCATCGTTGTCATTCTCGCGCGGAGCGCGGGAATCCATTTTCACATTTGTCATTGCGTGCGCAATTCTGATAGAGACAAGTGCGATGAGCGGTTTGGATAGAGGCGGGCGCTCGGCGCAAACGCATAGCGCCTAGTTGTCATTGCGGCGTGCGCAAACGCATAGCGCTGCCGCAATCCATTTTCGCCGTTTGCCATCGTCGTCATTCTCGCGCGGAGCGCGGGAATCCATTTTCACATTTGTCATTGCGTCGCGCAATTCTGATAGAGACAAGTGCGATGAGCGGTTTGGATAGAGGCGGGCGCTCGGCGCAAACGCATAGCGC
>JAIRQB010000100.1 GCA_031256695.1 Elusimicrobiota bacterium
AATTATTGTCCCTTGATTTTCGCTAAAAGAACTCCCCGCCTTTATTATCACATTGAACTTTTTAGCCACCTCAACGCTGCGGGATTGTAAAACCTGAGCGCCTGACCCAGCCAACTCAAGCATCTCATCATATGAGAGAAAATCCAATTTTTTAGCCTCTTTTACGGCGCGCGGGTCAGTGGTAAAAACGCCTTCAACATCTGAGTAAATCTCGCAAGAATCCGCCTTCATAGCGGCGGCTATTGCTACTGCCGTCAAATCAGAGCCGCCTCTTCCTAAAGTGGCAATATCGCCTTTTGGGTTTTGCCCTTGGAAACCTGCGACAATAAGTATCGGATATTTATTTAAAGCGCTTTTCATTTTTTTTACGTCTATTTTTACTATTTTCGCTTTTTGATGATTTTCATCAGTCAAAATTCCCGCTTGAGGTCCTGTCAAGGATAAAACTTTTTCGCCCATAGAATCTATAGCCATAGAGAGCAATGATATTGAAATCATCTCGCCCGTAGAGAGCAAGACGTCCATCTCGCGCGGCGGGGGATTTGCGGTAATTTGAGCGGCAGCCTCAAGCAAATCGTCAGTCGTATCGCCTTGCGCCGAGACTACGGCAATTACGCGTCCGCCTTCATTTTTTTTGGCAATTATCCTGCGCGCTACAAGTTTTATTTTATTGGCATCGGCTACAGAAGAGCCGCCGAATTTCATAACCGTTAATTTCATTTTGCCTCCTATAAACCATAGAGTAAATTTTAAGGGCGATAAATAATTACTTTAAACAAATTATTTTCTCTGTCGTCTATCAAATCTATATTAGGATATATTTTCAACGCCCTGATAATGCCCGTTCCAAGCCCGCGGTATGGAATCAATTTTGTGGCAAAAGAAGCGAGGATTGGATTTCTGATATTTGAATTCCCCGCTTTAATGTTTTCTACAGTTAAATTATTAGGCAGATGCCCCGGACTTATAATTTCTATTCTGTCTATAAAAACAAAAACTCTTATAGGCGCTGAAATAAAATAATCTCTGTGAATTAAAGCGTTTGCCGTCATCTCCTCTAAAACAATCCTTGGAATTGATAAATCCCCTACTGAATTTACGCTTTTTCCGTTTTGTATATGAGGAATATTTGCTGAAATAAAAGCGATTGTATTGTCAAATAAATCTCTGATTTTGCCCGTTATATCGCGTGAATCTATATAGGCTGACTCATTTATTTCAGTCCCCGGATAAGATATTGCCTTTACAATGAAAAGAGGAAGTTTGAATTGAGGGCTTATAGCAAATAAAAGCGCTCCAGCAGTATTTAAAAAAGAGCCGTTCATAAGATTCATATTGCTTAATATAGAAGGCAGCGGCAATTCTTGCTCTTGCAGATTTTTTTTATATTTTCTTTCAAAAAAAACATTGAAATAATTTAAATCTATATCGGCGGGAGTCAGCGCTGTCGCTGACATCTCTGTGGCAAGAGAATCGGGATTTGTAAAATCCCTCTTAAATTGAGTCTTGCTATCTTCGCCGCCTGAAATAATGTTTAAAAATTCTGTCTTTTCCATTCTTGCCCATTCCGTTTTTTATTTAAAGTTTTTCTTAAAAAGGCTAATTGCGCGGCGCAAACGCATAGCGTGAGCGATTTGGATAGAGGCAGGCGCTCTGCGCAAACACATAGCGTTGCGCAAACACATAACGCGGCGTCCGCCAAATCAAATAAATTCCCCGCCGCTAAAAATTATCTTTTGACATTAAAAATAAATACTCTTTATTTTGCCCGTCGGAATTTAGCCACTCATTAGTCCAATGCATAGTTGCCATAACATTTTTCTTGTAATCTATTTCTACAATTTCCTCTAATTTCCCGTTTTCTTCAATAATGCTTTTTAATTCTTCTTTTGTAGCCCGCCCGCCTGAACTATAAGAGAGCAGAATGTATTTTGCTTTCGTTTTCTCTATCATAGAGCGTATCGCTTCCATAGCGATATAATTTCCATTTTCATTTTTCTTAAATTCCTCAAATGCAGAACCTGCTATTAAATCTCTTGTATCGTCTCGGCGGTTTACTTTGCCGAACAATTTAGGCTTATCATTCTTTATAACAGAAGTCCAAATATGATAATAAGAGGCATATCTAACTCTGCTGGGCGGCATTTTTTCATTATTTGAGCCATATGGCGGGTCAAAATACGCTAAATCATAAACTATGCCGCTTTTTAGCAAATCAAAAATATCGCAACGCGTAACTTTGTGAATGCCGTAAGTTTTATAAAGCAGCGGCGTTTTTAAGAATAAGTCTTTATATGACCTCTCAGCCCACTGCGAAAGATAAGATGAAAAATGCCCTATTGTGCTGTCTATGACGTCTAATGCCAAAATCAAACTCGTCAAAACAACCGCTTTGTCAATACCGCTTAAATTAAATTCGTCAATTTTTTGACGAATCGCATCAAGTTTGCGCGTATTCTTTTTTTGAAAAGGCATTTTTTTTGCCGTTCCGCTATCGCCGCCGTAATGTTCCGTAAACCACCCGTCAAAACCTTTTAAACTGTTTAATTCGTCAATGATTTCTTGATAATAAGAGATGTCTTTATTGTGCAATAAATAACATTTGGCAAAACATTCAGACCAAACGGAAATGTCATTTGAAAAAACATTTAAACCAAGTTGCGCAAAGGCTTGACTGACCCGCGTCGTCCCGGAAAAACCGTCTAATACATTTTTTATTTCTAAATTTTTAATTAAACCGCAAATATAAGGAATAATTTTTAATTTTGAGCCTATATACTTTATGCCTTGCGTTTTCGGAATTACATTTTCTCTTTCATTTAACAGATTTATATTGTCTTTTCGGGGGTTTAGCAAAGCGGTTGTCATTTTAAGCCGCCTATAAAAGTTTAATGCTTTTGCCTACTGAGAGCATTTCCTCTTTTTTGGGACCCAAAGAGATATAACTAATCGGCGCTCCGGCTAAAGATTCAAGCCTCTTGATATAATTTTTAACATTCTTTGGAAGTTTATTGAAATCATTTATGCCAGATATATCCTCTGTAAAACCGGGAATCTCCTCATAGACCGGCTTACATTCTTTTTGAATTGTCCGCGAAAGCGGAAAATCCTTATAAATTTTTCCTTTATATTTATATGCCGAGCAGATTTTTATTTTTTCTATGCCGCGCATACAATCAAGTTTAGTCAAAACTATATTGTTTATGCCGTTTATGCGGACGCTGTATTTTGCAATTACCGCGTCAAACCAGCCGCAGCGGCGGGGTCTGCCCGTCGTAGCGCCGTATTCTGCGCCTCTTTCTCTTAAAAAATCGCCCGATGCATCAAATAATTCTGTTGGAAATGGTCCCTCGCCTACGCGCGTAGAATATGCTTTTAAAACTCCAACTGTATTTTTAACGGCATTGGGGACAATGCCTGCGCCCGCGCAAACCCCGCCCGCTATGGGGTTTGAAGAAGTGACAAAAGGATAAGTGCCGAAATCCACATCTAATAAAGTTCCTTGGGAACTTTCAAAAAGTATTTTTTTATTTTTCCGCAGCGCCTCGTCTAATATCAAAGACGTATCCGCTATAAAAGGCTTAAAAAATGCCGACAGCGTTTTATGTTCTTTTAAAATCCTCTCTTTTAATTCAGATATTTTAACGCCCGCTTTTTCTAAAACAGCGGCTTTATCCGCCAAATTTGCTTCAAGCAAATCTAAAAATAAATCTTTTTCTAAATAATCAGCCGCTCTTATGCCTATTCTTTTTATTTTATCCGTGTATGCCGGTCCTATGCCTCTTTTTGTAGTGCCTATTTTTACCGCGCCGCTTTCAGAAATTGAGTCCAAAATTAAATGATAAGGCAAAACTATATGAGCGCCCGCGCTTATAAAAAGACGTCCCGAAACTGATACTTTTATTTTTTTTAGAGCCGCTATTTCATCTTTTAGAGATTGCAAATCAACTACTGCGCCGTTTGCAATGAGGCAGATTTTTTTAGGGTATAAAATGCCCGATGGTATAAGATGCAGGGCGAACGGCTTATTGTTTACAATCAAAGTATGCCCCGCATTATTGCCACCTTGATAGCGGACAATAAAATCCGCATCTTCTGCTAAAAAATGAACTACTTTCCCCTTTCCTTCATCGCCCCATTGAGCGCCTAAAACTATTGTTGCAGGCATTTTTAGTCTCCTTATCTTGTCAAAAGTATGAATTCATAATTTTTTATATCTTTATTTCGCCAGTTCTTGCGCTCTTGTCTCTCTGATAATAGTCACTTTTATTTGTCCAGGGTATTCCAATTCTTGTTCTATTTTTTTCGCTATATCGCGGGCTAAAACAGGCATTTGATTGTCTGATATAGTTTCTGGTTCAACTAAAATCCTAATTTCTCTGCCCGCTTGTATGGCATATGCCATAGACACTCCTCTGAAACCTGAAGCCGCTTTTTCAAGTTTTTCAAGACGTTTCATATACAGTTCTATGGACTCGCGCCGAGCGCCGGGTCTTGCCGCAGATATTGCATCAGCCGCCGCCAAGACAAAGGCTTCGGGGCTTTGCGGAGTATCAAAGCCTTCGTGATGGGATAAGATAGCGTTTATCATTTTAGGCGATTCGCCGTATTTTTTCGCAGTATCTGCTGAAATTTGATGATGAGTGCCTTCAACTTCGTGGTCAACTGCCTTTCCTATATCGTGCAAGAGAGCGGCTTTTTTGCAAAAAGTTATATCAAGCCCTAATTCGCCGGCTATTGCTCCTGCAAGCCAAGTCACTTCTAATGTATGTTGAAGTTGATTCTGTCCATATGAAGTTCTAAATTGCAATTTGCCGAGCAGTTTTAAAATTTCCGGATGCAGACCGGGAACTCCCGCTTCTATAGCCGCCTGCTCTCCTATTTCTTTGATTCGCAAATCCATTTCTTTTCTCGCTTTTTCTACAACTTCCTCAATTCTTGCAGGGTGAATGCGTCCATCTGCAATAAGCCTTTCTAAAGATATTCGGGCTATTTCGCGTCTTACTCCGTCAAAGGCGGAAATCACTATGGTTTCAGGCGTGTCGTCAACTATCAAGTCAACTCCCGTCACTTGTTCAAAAGTTTTGATATTGCGCCCTTCGCGCCCGATAATCCTTCCTTTTAATTCGTCATTTTGTATTTGAACTGTTGAGGTTGTAATGTCTGCGGTGTGGTCTGCGGCTATTCTCTGTATAGATACGGATAAAATTTCTTTAGCCCTTTTGTCAGCCGTTTCTTTTGTCTCCTGCTCTATCCTTTGGATAATGACGGCGGCATCTTGTTTTGCTTCCTCTTCCATACTGGCAATCAGCGATTTTTTTGCTTCGTCTTTTGTCATCTGCGCTATTTTTTCAAGCGCTTTTTTTTGTTCTTCTTTAATTCGGTCGGCTTCTGCAAATCTTTGGCTTAAAGACTGCGCTTTTTGAGAGAGTTCTCTCTCTTTGCCCGATAATTCTCTTTCTTTTCTCTCAACAGAGTCTATCCGTCTTTCTAAAAATTCCTCTCTCTGATTTAATCTATTGTCTGCGACTGATGCGGCTTGTCTTTTTTCCCTAATTTCCTGCTCAAACTCTTTCCTTTCTTTGTCAACTATCATTTTTGCTTCAAGAAGCGCTTCTTTGGATTTTGTCTCCGCTATCAGCGCCGCCTCTTTTATAATCCTTTCTGAAACTTGCTCGGCAGATTTAATATTTGTCTTCGCATAAAGAAAACGCAGAATATATCCCATCGCCAAGGCGCACAAAGCGATTATAACTGCAATCAATACATTCATTGCCTGCTCCTTTTAAAAGCATTTTCTTTCAAGAAATTGCTTTTATAGTTAAATTTTCTTGCAAAATTCTTTTTTCGCTAATAATTACTCCCAACTGCGCATCAAATACTTCGCGCGGAACTCTATCTATGATTTGAAAATCATAACAAAGCCCCGCAGTCTTGCCTTGCGGAATTCCTTTGAGATACTTATCAAAAAAACCGCCACCATAACCTATCCTAAAACAATCCAAATCAAAAACTATGCCGGGGATAAAAAATAAATCTATTTCGCTCTTGCTTATCTCTGCCTCATTTTCAAGTTTAGGCTGCTTTATGCCCATTACGGTATCTGCGTAAAAATTAAGACTTGTGATTTTAAAAGCGCCCATTTCTTTTTTTTCTTTATCTTTTATTGCCGCCATAGCCGCTGTCTTGCCACTCTTTAAGACATCTTTGATGATTTTGTCCGTCTCTGTTTCGCCGTCAAAAGAGGAATAAAACATAATGATTTCCGCTTTTTGATAAATCGGCAAAGTTTTAACGGCTTCAAAAATTGTCGCGCTTTTTGAGGCGCGCAGAGATTGCGGCATCGCCCGTCTTTCCTGCAAAAATCTACTTCTTAACTTTTTTTTGTCTAAGTCTGCGAAGTCTTTCACTTATTTTTCCCTCAAATCCTTCATCGGTAGGCTTATAAAATTCTACGGGGTCGTCCCAATAACTTTGTTCTACAAAATGCCCTGCATAATCGTGAGGATATTTATAACCTATTCCGTGACCCAAAGTTTTAGAATCCAAATTTGCATCTTTTAAGTGATTGGGGACATTTCTGACTTTGCCGTTTTTTACTTCATTTAAAGCCGCATCTATAGCCAAATAAGTTGAATTTGATTTTGGAGCAGAGGCTGTATAGACGGCTGCTTGCGATAATATGATGCGCGCTTCAGGCATACCTATAAATTCAACGGCATTTAGCGCCGATACGGCAAACATCAAGGCTCTAGGGTCTGCCATTCCGACATCTTCAGAAGCGGCTATAATAATTCTGCGCGCTATAAATCTTGGGTCTTCGCCTGCGGACAGCATTTTAGCCATCCAGTATAAAGTTGCATCAGGGTCGCTGCCTCTCATTGATTTGATAAAGGCTGAGATATGGTCATAGTGGGCATCGCCGCTTCTGTCGTATAAGACGGCTCTTTTTTGCATAGATTCTTCGGCTGTGGAAAGGTCAAAAATTCTAACTCCGTCTTCATTTGGACTTGTAGAGACTACGCCTATTTCTAAAGCGTTTAAAAGACGGCGGGCATCTCCATTGGCGTTTAAAAGCAAATGCTCAACGGCTTCTGTTTTTATTTCAACTTTGTATTTCCCTAATCCGTTTTCCGCGTCCTTTAAAGCGGATTCCATTATCTTTAAAAGCGCATCTTTTGAGAGAGGCTTGAATTCAAAGACGATACTGCGCGATATTATTGCCGCATTTATATAGAAGAATGGATTTTCAGTTGTGATGCCTATTAAGGTAATAGTTCCTTTTTCAACGTCAGGCAATAATGCATCTTGTTGAGAACGGTTGAAGTGGTGAATTTCGTCAAGCATAAGAATGGTTTTCTTGCCGTAGAGTTCCATTCTTGCTTTTGCGGCTTCAAGGATTTTTCTGATGTCGGGTATGCCTATTGTAACGGCGTTCGCTTCTTCAAAATGAGACTTAGTTTTTAAAGCGATAATACGGGCTAAAGCGCTCTTGCCGCTGCCTGAAGGACCGAAAAAAATCATAGAGCCTAAATTGTCAGCCTCAATAGAGCGTCTTAAAAGTTTTCCATCTCCCGCTATATTTTCTTGCCCCATAAAATCTTCAAAAGATTTAGGGGACATCCTTGAAGCAAGGGGAATGTTTTTTTTGCTGTTTCTATTTTCCAATAATTCTGTCTTATCCATTTTATTTTCCTGCAATGGCAAAAATTATTTATTTTCAAAATGGTCTTGCTTATAAAACAGTTTTGTAAAACAGGATTTATTTTATTGGAAAAGCCCCTTAAAATAAAAAACCCCGCAGGCGCCGCTACTTTCTAAAAGATTTAAGCCCTCTTTTTTCAAGTGAGATGCAGTGGCATATGCCCACGAGCAGATGCTCGTCTGCGCTTCTCTTGTTTGGACTTTGTAGGAATAAATACTTTTAGAGTTTCGCCAACGCCGCAGGGAAAATTGCGAAGTATCCTAAATTCAACCGATTGTTTCGTCTATTCTACTTATAAGCTTCTTCATTTTTTTTCTATCAGTTTCCAAGACTTCTGTTTGCTTATTTTTAAGTTGAAACAATTCTTTAGCGAGTTCAAATGATATTAAAGCCGCCGCTTTTTGAGTATCCACATTGTTGATTTTAACGATTTCCCATTGATGATTTAGAGAATTGACTATAGCCTGAATATCTAATTGTCCTAATTCGCCGGCGCTGACAGATATGTCTTTTCCCATCACTTTCGCGCTGTATTTTTGCATAAAATTTCCTTACAAAGCCCTTCCTTTGTTAAAACTGTCCTAAAGACTCCATTTTTTTTAAGATTTTTTCTATTTTTAAGATTGAATTATCAATGTCTTTTTGGGAAGCCGCCCGCGATGCGGCTTTTTGCATACTTGAACTGTTTTGTTTTCTTAAGAAGTCAACTTCTATCTTTAATTTGCTGTTTTCTTCGCGGATTTCTTTGTATTTTGAGAGTAGTTTTTGAAGTTTGCTTGA
>JAIRQB010000173.1 GCA_031256695.1 Elusimicrobiota bacterium
ATGTAAGAGTTAGATTGTTTGTTAAAAATCTTGTTTTTTGCCGAGATGATTTACGGGGATAGATTTTCCAAAAACTATATTTTGCGGTATCTCCTGAGTCGTTAAATTTTTATTCATAAAATCAAAAATATCTTTTCTTGCTAAATCCTCAGAAATTCCCTCTTTTAAAACAATAAAAGCCTTCAATTTTTTATCGCCGAGCCTTATGGAAATGTCTTTGATATAGGCTTGTTTTTTTAAGACGCTCTCAACTCTTTTAGGATAGACATTGATTCCCGCTACCTGCACCGCCGTATCTTTGCGTCCTTTAACAAAGAAACTTTTGTCTTGCAGAATTTCAACGTTGTCGGGCAAATCCATAACGCCTTGCATTTGTCTAAAAATTTGTTTCCCGCCGCCGCCTTCAACAAAACTCCAAAAAGGCAATAAATTAAAAGGCTCTTTTGCCCTCTGTCTATAACCTATTGCGCCTGTTTCAGAAGAGCCGTAAATTTCAATTATATTTTCTGCGCCGTTTTTATAAGCGTAATCTATTAACTCATCGGGGCAAGGGGCGGTAGAGGTCAGCAAAGTAACTTTGCTTGGAAAAATAAAATCCAACTCTTTCAAATAATTTAAAAAAAGCGGAAAAACTATAAACAAATCCCCTTCTTTTAAAATTTTATCCCATTGCAAATTCGGCAGCGGAGAATGATATTGAGTTTCAATGTCAAGATATTTGCCTAATTGCATTCCAAAAATGAAGCCGTAAGAATGATGAGCGGGCGCTAATGAAATAATCCGTTTGATTTTTTTAAACAGAAAAGAAACTCCAATTATTTCCTCTCTGAGCGCTTCAAAACTATGCGGGCAAATTTTAGGCAGTCCTTGACTGCCCGATGTAGAAAAAGAAATCCCGTCTTTTTCAAAAACGGCTTGGGCGCATTTTAGCGGCAGGGCGCTAAAATCTCCGCTATGCTCGTCAATAGAAAATTCAGCGCCGAAAAAGGCTTTAATTTCATTTTCAATTTCTTTTTTCTGCGATTGGTCTATTTTTGAAAACAGCCGAGGATTGTTTTCATTTTCAAAAACCGACAAAACCTCTTTCTTTTTTGAAGCCGATTTTGTCTTTATAATGTCTGAAATAATTTTTTGACAATTTTGCGGCGGCAAAAGCGGATATTTTCCCCGCGCTATATTGAAAGCGGCAAGGGAAGGATTAAATTCATCAACTGCGGCATTTTTTAAGGCGTTTTCTATTTCAGACAAAAGACAAATAGATTTTCCGCCGCAATTTTGAGAAAACAAAAAGAAAGCGGCGCTTTCTGTAAAAACAGTTTTGCCCCCGTATTCTTTTAATATTACGGGGTTTGCCTCGTCTACGGCGCCGATTAAAACCGATGAAGCCGTTTTTGACAAAAGATAAACGCGGGCTGTCTGCAGAGAACTTTCAAAAGAATTATGCCCTTGGCTTATAGTTAAACAAGGTCCTCTAAAATTTAAATTGATTGTCAGCGCCGTCTCTATGGCATTGTGTATTGAAGCGGCAAAAGACAAAGGCGAAGCGCAGAGGTCTCCGTATTCAATTATGCTGTCTAAAAAAGCGCAAGTTTGGACGCCCATTCCTCTGCCCGCAGCGATAATTAAAGCGATGTCTTCTTTTTCTTGTTCAAAAGATAAATTCTCTTGCTTTAAAAGTTTTGCGGCGCAATAGAGAGAGAGTTTTTGCAATCCGCTCATCCTGCGCAGTTGAGAAGGCGTGAAAAATTCAGAGACTCTCTGCGGGTTTAAAGCAAAAGAGACATTTTTAAGATAAATTTCATTCATATCTTGCCGCCTAAAACTAAAACAGAATTGCACCCGCCGAAAGACAGAGAATCAGACAGGGCTATATTTTTTTCAATATCAGTATTTTCAAGCGCGGGTATTAAATGCAAATTTGCATCCGCTTCTTTAAAATTTTTCGTCTTTGGAATTTTGCGGCAATGCAAGGATATTTGAGATAAAACTGCTTCAACGGCGCCGGCTGCTCCCAAACAATGCCCCGTCAAGCCTTTTGTGGCGCAGACGGGAATATCTTTTAAGAGGGCGTTGAAAACTTTCGCTTCAGCGGCGTCATTGTCAACGCTTGCCGTGCCGTGCGCATTTATAAAAGCAATTTCTTCAATTTGCGCTCCGCTTTCTTTTAGAGCAGACAGCAGCGCTTTTTTAAGACCGCGCCCTTCAGGGTGAGGGCTTGTATTGTGGTATCCGTCGCTTGCATTTCCATATCCTAAAACTGTTCCGCAATTTTTCCCATTGTCTTTGCCGCTTAAAATAAAAACGCCCGCGCCTTCGCCTAAATTTATGCCTTTTCTATTTTTGTCAAAAGGTTTGCAAGATTCTTTTGAGGCGAGCATAAGTTTTATAAAGCCCGTATATGGAATTAAATCTATTTCATCAGCCCCGCCCGCTATTCCTATATCGCAAAGTCCGCTTTCTATCCATTTTGAGCATATTCCTACAGCGTCTGTCCCTGAAGCGCAAGCGGTGACGATAGTCTGAGATATGCCTTTGATTTCTAAATAATCTAAAACATTTTGCGAGATTGAATAATTAAGATATTTATCAAGCAGGCTGTTTGAAACGGGCTCTTTTTGTTTCCAACTTTTGTAAAGGTCAAAACATTTAAAAGAGGCGTCAACGGAAGTTCCGATACAGACGCCGACTCTGTATTTTTTTAAATCAGCGGCGCTTAAAGCGGCATTCTCTAAAGCCTCGTCAAGAGCCTTTCTTAAAAAAAGAAAACTAAAACTTTCATCGTCTTTTTTTTGCTTTAAAATATCTTGCGAAACTTGAAAGACGGGATATTCTCTCTCAAAAGAACTTTTTAAACGGCTAATTGGGAAAGACGGCTCAATATTTTGTTCAAATAAATTCTTTGAAATTTCTTTTATATTTTCGCCCAGCGCGCAAACGCATCCGATGCCTGATATATAGATTTTCATAGCATACTCCTGCGGAAAACTTTGCTGTTTTTACCTCAAAAATTCTTTGGGATTGTATCAAAAAAGCCCATCCCGCCCGTTTTGACGGCATTTGCTTTATTTTGCTTTGTCAGAGATGTCTGCAAAATGCAAAAAGACGTCTTTTGCTATAATCAAAAAAAACGAAATTTCATTTTAATTTTAGGGGATTGTTTATGAGAATGGTTGAAGCAAAATCTGCCGCCAATAGCATTGTTTTTGCGCCTCTTATTTTTCAATGCGTCTATTCTCTGATAAAAAGCGGTCTGTTAAAAACGATAGACGAGGCGGGCAGAGACGGAACAACAATTTCTCAAATAAAAGACAAAACAAAAAACCTTTCAAATTATGCAGTTGACATTCTTATAGAAGCCGCTTTAAACAGCGGGATTTTAAAATCAGAAAACGAAAAAATTTCTATAACAAAGACGGGGCAATGTTTTCTATACGATGAAATGACGCGTATAAATTTAGACTTTATAAACGATGTCTGCTATAGAGGAATGTTTTATCTGCAAGACTCTTTACAGAGCGGCAAACCTGAAGGATTAAAAGTCTTCGGCTCTTTTAAAACAATCTATGAAGGATTGTCTCAACTGCCGCAAAATGTCTTAAACAGTTGGCTCGCTTTTGACCATTTTTATTCCAATATCGCTTTTGAAAACACTATAGAAATAATCCTATCCAAAAATCCAAAAGTCATTTTTGATGTCGGCTGCAATAACGGTCAATTTGAAAGCGCTATTTTTAAAAAAGGCTATTTGGGGAAAATTGTTTTATTGGATTTAAAGCCTCAACTTGACGCCGCAAGAGAAAATTTAAAATCTGAAAATTTAGATAATTCTATCGCTTTCTATCCGATAGACATTTTAAAAGCCGATGAACCTTTTCCGCAAGACCCCGCCCCCGATATAATTTTAATGAGCCAATTTTTAGATTGTTTTTCTCAAGAACAAATAATTTCTATTTTAGAGAAAGCGCGCGCCTCTATGCATAAAAATACATCTTGCTGCATTTTAGAGCCTTTCTGGGATGCGCAAAAATTTGACAGCGCAAAACTTTCTCTCTCTCATACTTCCCTCTACTTTACGGCAATGGCTAACGGATGCAGCAAAATGTATACAAGTTCTCAGATGATTGAAATCATAAAAAAATCGCATCTTCAAATATCTAAAATCCATAACAATATAGGCGATTTTCAATACTCTTTAATTGAATGCGGC
>JAIRQB010000138.1 GCA_031256695.1 Elusimicrobiota bacterium
ATCCCTGCCGTTAAAATATAAATTGAAATAAAAAGAAGCGCTCCTCGCAGACAGTTGGTCTGTATAAAGCGTCGCAGCGGCGTCTGCAGTATTTAAATAGCCCGCCGAACTTCTAAAGACAAAATTTGGATTTTCCATTTTAATGCTTGAATTTGCCTGCATATTTAAAACGCGTATATCTATAAAGCGCGTTCTGATATTTAAGAAACCCTCGTTTAAATTGAATTCGCCTTGTATGCCGAAGCCTCTGTCCGTTTCTACAATTAAAAAGCCTGCGCCGTTTTTTACAATTATATCGCCGTCTAAAGTCCTAATGCCCGCTATTTCTATTTTGTTTTGAGAAGCGGCATTGAAAATAACGGCATTGTTTCCGCCGTCTAAATATAAACTGACGGGCGCATTATTGTTTGAAAATACTATATCCCCTGCATCCGCTGTAAAAGTTAAAATAGACCTGTCCCGCGCATAAATAACCGCATCGGCTGCATCATTTTGAATAAATGCTGCGCTTCCTTTAAAAACCGCAGACGAACCGTCCAAATAGAGCGCTCCGCCGCTTTGAGCGCTGTTCCGAGTAAAACTCAAAGACTTTTCAAAAACAATATTTGAATCCTTAATATAAAAAACTCCGCCGTTTTGAGCGGAATTCCCGGCAAAAGCCGCGCTTCCTGAAAAAACAGCGTTTGAATCCTCAATATTAAAAACGCCGCCGAAATCCCCGCTGTTTGCATTAAAAAGAAAAGAGCCTCCATTAAAAGTTAAATCGGCTCTATCGGCATATATGGCGGCGCCGGAGGAATAGACAAAAGAATTCTCAACTCTCAAAGCGACTGATTTCAAACTAAAAGATGAAATGCCCGTCAGATAATTATCGCCTCTCAAATAAACAGCGCCTCCGCTCCCAGACCCATATATTTGAAAAACTCCGAGATTTTCTGCATATATCCCGCCGTTTAATTCTGCAGAAGCGCCTGCTCCAAGATTTATATTTAAACGGGAATTTGAAAAATAAATATCAGCGCCTCTGTTTGCCGTATTGTTGTTAAAAACAATGCGCGCTCCATTTTGAATTTCCATATTTATAAGCGACTTGTTTTTTGCATAAATAGCGCCGCCTTCGCGGGCATTATTTGAGGAAAAAATTATCTCAGAGCGGATAAAGTTTATATCTGAATTGTCTAAATATACGGCAGAGCCGAACCGCGAGCCGTAATTTAAATTAAAAACGGCGTTTGAATTGACAAAATCAGCGGAGGAATTTTCAAGATAAAGAGCCGCTCCCATTCCATTTGCATTTCTTGACATATTGGATGCAAAGACAAAATTAGAAGCGCTAAAGTTCAAAAGCGAATTTTCTCCATATATGCCCCCGCCTATATCGCCTCTATTTGATATAAAAGAAGCATTGACGGAATTTAGAGTCCAAGTAGAAAAACTGATAAAAACTGCGCCGCCTTTTCCCAAAGCGGCATTCTTTTCAAAAGATATTTTTGAACTTGACATTGAGATAGAAGATGATTGAGCCGCATATATTGCGCCGCCGTTGTTTAAAGAAGTATTGCTTACAAAAGAGATAGAAGAGTTGTCCGCTTTTACAAAAGACATAGAAAATGCTGAAACTGCGCCTCCGAAAGAAGCCGCATTTGAATTAAGATTTATAAGCGAATCAGCAAAACTAAAACCCGCCCCATATCCGAAAGCGCCCAATGCTCCCCCTGACGAGACTCCATTAAATAAAGTAAAAACGATATTTCCCTCAAAAGATATTTTTGAAGGACTTGAAGAGACTATAGCGTTAAATAATTTTCTCCCGTTTAATGCAAAAGAGGCGGAACCGTTCCCGCCTCTGATAGAAGAAGCCGCCGAGGTATATATTGAGCCGAAATAAATTATATCGCCCGCTAAATCAATGTCTGAGCCGTCAATAAGTTCATCGTTTAAATAAGACCAAGAAGAAATGTCAACAGCAGCCGCAAAAGTTTGGAGTTCGGCGCAAAAAAATAAAAAGCAAAATAACAGCGGCGACATTATTTTTTTCATTTTTCCCTCTACAAATACGGCAAAATTTTGTTTCGGCAGTATATCAAATTTATATATATGACCAGACTATGCGGCAAAAGAGGTTTTCGCGCAAAGTCTTTCAATGCGCAACAGAACGCTTTTATTTATGCGCAATAAAGAGATTTTCTTTACGTTCTATTATTGCCGCCTCAATTTTCTTTCCTATAAAACTGCACCATTATCACATCTAAAAACTCCAAAGGGCGCCGGATAAATCCTTTTTATCCCGCGCCCTTCGCCTTGCGCCTTTGCCAAAAACAATGTTTTTACTGCTGCAAAATAAAAAATCCCCGTTTAAATGCGGGGATTTTTCTCATCATATAGAATTTCAATAAAAAACAGCGCCTTATTTTCAAACTCCAAAAGGCAATTTATCCTTCATAATTTTTCTGAAATTTAATTTTGCGCCGTCTATGACAAAAGTTCCATCGCCTATAGCGTGGAATAGTCTTTTCTCTTTTTTCTTTTCGTCAATATGGGCGGCAATGCCTTGCAAAACAAATAAATTATGCTTTTTAACATAATCTATTACTTTACACTCTATATTTATAAAGCATTCTTTTATAAGAGGAGCGCTCACTTTCTCCGCTTTGAGCGGGGTTAAAGCAAATTTTGAAAATTTATCCGTATCCGCTCCGGAACAAGAGCCGATTTGGACAGCTTTTTTTGCTAAATCAGCGGCAGGCAGCGCTACAATGCATTCCTTATTTTTAAGAAGCGCTTTATAAGAATAATTCCAATTTCCCGTCGTAAAGAAAAATTGAGCGTCAAAGTCTTTCACGCCTGTCCAAGTAATAGTCATAATATTGTTTTTGCCGCCGTAATTTGTGACGACTAAAACAACAGGACCGCGTTCAAGATATAAGAAAACTTTTTCTAAAGGAAGTTTTTTCATTTTCCCGCCTTTTATGTTTGCCGCAGTATATCTGCGGCAAACAATTATTTGAATAAATCCAAATATCCGCTCAACTTAAAATATTTATTCCTCACCTTATCGTCTATGCGCTCAGTTATGCCGCGTTTTGTCAATTCCTCAATAAGCCTTGCGGCGCGTCCATATGAGCATTTCAAAATATCTGCCGCCCTTTTTACGCTGATGATGGGAGTTTTAAACATTTCAGACAATAAGATATTGGCGCTTTTCGCTTTTGCTCCCATTGATAGAAGTTTTTCATCTATGCCTTTTTTATAGAGGACAATATTTTTTAACGTCTCTACTCCAATGTCTGCTGTTGCGATAATGCCTGATAGAAAAAACTTAATCCAATCTGAAAGATTATTGGAATTTTTAACCATAGCAAGTCCTTCATAATAAGACGCTCTGTTTTTTTCAAAAAAATCAGAAATATAAAGAGAAGGTTTTGAAAGAATTTTTTGCGAAATCAGCATCAGCGGTATCATAAGCCGTCCTATTCTTCCATTGCCGTCGCAAAAAGGATGTATTGTTTCAATTTGATAATGGAAAATAGCGATTTTAAACAGCAATGGAATTTGCAATTTGCCGTTATGCCAAAAAAGTTCTAAGTCTGAAAGCAAATCGGGCAAATCATCAGGGTGCGGCGGAATGAAAGCGGCATCTTGCAGAGAAGCTCCGCCTATCCAATTTTGACTTATTCTTATCTCGCCGGGATATTTTTTTGAGCCTCTAACTCCCGATAGTAAAATAGCGTGCGTCTCTTTTATAAGCCGCATAGAAATAGGGAAGGTCTCAAGCCGCTCTATTGCAAAATTCAAGGCTCTTGTATAATTTTGAACTTCAGCCCAATCGTCTTTTTGTTCAGGCGCAATAATTTCTTCAGGTTTTGCCGCATCTTCTAATGTGGTTTGCGTTCCCTCTATCTTTGAAGACAAAGCGGCTTCTTTTAATATATGCATTTCTATAAAAAGTTCTATGCTGGGGACAAGAACGGAAAAAGCATCCATCTGCCCAAGCGAAACGCTCGCCTTTTCTAAAAGCAAAGAGAGTTCTTTATCGTCAAAATCAAAATCTCTATTGATTTTTGAAGGTAAAAAACTTTTGTATTTCAACTGTTGTTTATAAGTTCCGGCAATAAAAGTATTCATTCTGACCTCTTATTTCTATTTTTGGGCGAAAATGGAAACAAAGCATTTTCTTATTTCCATTTTACATCATTTTTAGAAATAACGCCAAGTCTTATTTCTATTTTTTAGCAAAAATGAAAATAAAAAGCGCTTTCTTTAACAATAAATAGTCAAAATAACAATAGACATCTATTTTATAACGATTGGCATAGTTAATTATTCGCTATTTAGACATTGTTTAACAATAGCCGGCAATTGAGAAATCATATATAGCGGGATTTTTAAAAGAGATTTGCTTATTTCAAAATCATTTAGAGATGTAATAACGGCGCATTTAGGCGAAAACAAAGTCCTATACGCCTTTAAACTCTCTGACTTTATATTTTTGCCCGCTTTTACTTCTATTGGAATCACTTCTCCTTTGTATTGGACGGCAAATTCAACTTCCGCCGTATTTTTATTATTTGCCCAATAATACAGCGGCATTTTTTCTTGCAAAACAGACAATTCTTGTAAAACAAATTGCTCCGCTATCATTCCTTTATAATGATTGAAAATTTTATCGTTGTCTAAAATATAGTCTTGGGGAAGAAGCCCCGTCCGCGCAGAAAGCAAACCTATATCAGGCATATATAATTTAAAAATTGCGGCTTCTAAATAAGCCGCAAGAGGAATATTCGGCAAACTGATGCGGTTGATTTTGTAAATCAAGCCTGAATCCTCAAGCCATTTTAAAGCGTTTTCATATTCCCGCCCTCTACCGCCTTGCTTCATATCTGAATATAAAAATCTCTTATTTTCTTTGCCGAGTTGCGCGGGGACGCTGTCCCAAATAAGTTTTACTTTTGCAATTTCCCGCGCAGGTATATGCTTTGCAAAATCAGCGTAATAGGCGTCTAATATATTTGATTGAACCTTCCGCGCCTCGTCAAAATTTTTATTTTGAGCATAAACTTTTAGCGCTTCAGGCATACCGCCTATATAAAAGTATTCTTTTAACAAGTCAATCAACTCTTGT
>JAIRQB010000021.1 GCA_031256695.1 Elusimicrobiota bacterium
CAAAACATAGTAATAGGCATAATTGTTGTAATAGCAATAGTTTTAGTAATTCGGCATTTTAAGAAAGGGCAATGCGATTGTTGCGGAGAAAAAAGCAAATGCGGTAAAAAAGGCAAGAATTCTTAATTGTTCAAAACAGCAAAAGCGCGACAATCTATTGTTTGATTGCAAATTTTTCATAAAACTCTATGAGAATATCTTTCTTTATTTTCTCTTTTGCAATTTTCAGCGTTTCATTATAAATAGCCGTATTATCGCAATTTAGCGCATATCCGTTTATATCTAAAAAGACCAAAGATACCGCAAGAGATGTTCTTTTATTTCCATCAATAAAAGGAAGATTTTGGCTAATATAAAATAAATACGCCGCCGCCATTGCCGGTATAGTCTTATATAGATATTCGCCGTTGAAACTTGATTGAGGCATATATACGGCAGAACTCAATAAAATTAAATCTCTAACGCCGTATAATCCGCCGTATCTGCGTATTTGGTCTTGCAATATAATCAAAACTTCATTTAAAGTTAAAAATTTAATCATTTTTACTCGGCAAGTTTCTTTAATATATTCCCATATTTTATATTGATTTTTTCAAGCGATTTTATTATGTCAGCCTCTTGCTTCATATCAGTTTGAGGCGACAATATTAAATTTTTCCCATCCGTATTTAATTCAAAAAACGTTTCGCTGTTTATATTGAGCATTTCTAAAATAGGTTTATCTATTATCAAAGCAAGGCTGTTTCCGTGCCTGACGAGTTGTTTAATCATAATACGCTCCTTTTATAAGTTTATAGGCAAGTCATTCTTTTCGCATATCGTATTCACATTGTAGATACTTGTCAAGCATTTTTTAATAAGTATTTTGCTTTTATCTTATTCAATTCTCTTTACAGCAAAACTAAAAAAGTGTATATATAGCGCCTAAATCACGGCAGTTGGCAGTTAAATACACTATGAAAGGAGAATCATATGGCTCAGGCAAGATGTATGAAATGCAAAAAACAAGTTGAGGTTAAAGACCCGCAAGATGTAGTAATGAAAAATGGTATGAAGGCAGTTTCAGGCGTCTGCCCCGATTGCGGGACAAAAGTGTTTAAAATTGTAGGCAAAGGCAAATAAAAGTTTCCTTTAAAAAGCGGAGTTGACTAATAAATAAGGCAAGGCGCGCGCAAAGCGTCGCAAAAACCTAAAAAGTCAACTCCGTTATTTTTTTGCTTTATTTTTAACATTGGAGTTATTTATGAATGGACAAACAATAATAAATTGGATTTGCGAGGATTTAAACTTGCCGCAAGGCGGAGTATCCAATACTGTGTCAATGTTAAGTCAAGGCGATACTGTGCCTTTTATATCAAGATACCGCAAAGAAAAAACGGGCAATCTCACAGAAGTAAATGTCAGGGATATTGATGAAAAACTGCAATACTATATAGAACTTACAGCGCGCAAAGAGACAATTTTAAACAGCATAGAGGAGCAAAAAAAACTCACTCCTCAACTAAAAAAAGAAATAGAGGATTGTAAAGAAAAGACAAAGTTAGAGGATATTTACCTGCCGTATAAGCCTAAAAAGCAAACTAAAGCGACTGTTGCAAAAGAGGCTGGTTTAGAGCCGCTCGCTATAATGATTATGGAACAAAAAATCTCTATGAAAGAGAATCGCCAAAAGATACTTGAAGGCTTCTTAAACCCTAAAAAAGGCATAGATGATATAGAGAAAGCCGTAAGCGGCGCTATTGACATTGTAGCCGAGCAAATTTCAGACACTCCCGCTATAAGAGGTTTAATACGCAATTTCATTTTAAATACGGGCGCTATGCGTTCTAAAGTTACAAAAGCGGCTCAAGATATAAAGACTAAATATGAAATGTATTACGATTACAATGAAAGTTTAAAAACTATAGCGGGGCATAGGCTTTTGGCAATAAGGCGCGGGACAAAAGAGAAAGTTTTATCTTGGAAAATTGTCATAGATGAAGAGCAGGCTGTAGAATTGATTTTGGCGCAAGTAGCCGTCAATAACCGTTCTCTTTTTTACCCTGAACTTTTTATCTCTGTAAAAACCGCTTTTGACAGGCATTTATATACTTCTTTGCAGGCTGAAATTTTTGTCTCTAAAATGGAGGATGCAGACAGAGAGGCTATAAATGTTTTCGCATTAAACGCCAAAAATATATTGCTGGCGCCGCCTGCGGGGCATAAAATAATTATGGGCATAGACCCGGGTTTTAGAACGGGCTGCAAAACGGTAGTGATAGACTCAAACGGCAATTTTAAAGAATATCACAGCATTTTTCCCCATCAGCCTGAAAACAGAACAAAAGAAGCGGAAGAAATTTTATTGGATTTAATAGAGGAATATGATGTTGAACTCATAGCAATCGGCAATGGAACTGCCTCAAAAGAAACTGTCTCTTTTGTAAGCGGGGTAATAGAGAGAAATAATTTAAACAGCAAGGTTGTAATAGTCAGCGAAGCGGGCGCTTCAGTTTATTCAGCCTCGCCTCTTGCCGTTGAGGAATTTCCAAATTTAGATGTGACTGTCCGCGGCGCTATAAGCATAGCGCGCCGCCTGCAAGACCCTCTTGCAGAACTTGTAAAAATTGAGCCTAAATCAATAGGGGTGGGGCAATATCAGCACGATGTAAATCAAGTCCATTTAAAGAAACAACTTGACGCTACAGTTGAGTCTGCCGTAAATTTTGTAGGCGTCAATTTAAATTCCGCCTCTGTTGAATTATTGTCATATGTCGCAGGCATTGGAAAAACTACGGCAAAAAATATAGTCAATTTTAGGATGGAAAACGGCTCTTTTAGCGGCAAAATGGATTTAAAAAGGACTCCTTCTTTAGGAGAGAAGACTTTTACTCAATGCGCGGGTTTTTTGAGGATACCGGGGTCGGAAAATCCCCTTGACAATTCCGCCATTCACCCTGAAAATTATGCAATAGTTGAAAAAATGGCAAGCGACCTTTCCGTTGACATCGGCGGTTTGATAGGCAATGAGACGCTAATTAGCAAAATTAAAATCAACGATTATGTTACAGACAGCGCGGGGCTTTTAACTCTCGCCGATATTATCAGCGAATTAAAAAAGCCGGGTTTTGACCCCAGAAAAGATTTCTCAAATATAGAATTTGACTCAAGTATCAATGAAATTTCTGATTTAAAAGAGGATATGATTTTAGACGGGGTAGTTACAAATGTGGCAAATTTCGGCGCTTTTGTAGATATTGGCGTCCATCAAGACGGCTTAATACATATTTCAAAATTGAGTTCAAAGTTTGTAAAAGACCCTCAAAGCGTCGTCTCAGTAGGCGACAGAATAAAGGTTAGAGTTTTAAAAGTTGACCCTGAACTTAAAAGAATCAGTTTAGAAAACGCGGGCAAATAAATTTTTTAATTTCTGAAATAAAAAAAGCCCCTGATATAATTATCAGGGGCTTTTTTTATTATAAATTGCCGCATTGAGATAAAACTCTTATTGAACTAAACCAAACATCCTCGGTATCCACATAGATATAGGCGATACATATGTTGTAAGCATTAAGGCTATGATTGTTACTAAAAAGAAAGGCAATAAATGTTTGAAAACGGATTCTATAGTAACATTTGCTACTTTGCAGCCCGTAAAGAGAATAGTCCCCACAGGCGGAGTGATAGTGCCTATGCATAAATTCATAGTGATTATTATTCCAAATTGAACCGGGTCCATACCGAACTTTACGCACATAGGCAAAAATATAGGAGTAAAAATTAAAATTGCCGGAGTAGGGTCCATAGCCATACCTACTAAAAGCAAAATAATATTCATTATCAAAAGTATCGCATATGGATTTTGAGTAAAGCCGAGAAGGGCATTGGCTATAATCTCTGGAATATGCGTATACGCCATTACAAAACTCATTATAAGGGAGACGCTTATCATAAAAAGAATTATTACAGTAGTCTCTGCTGTGCTTAAAAGGATATGTTTAATTTTCTTTAAATCTATATTCTTATAAACGATGCCTAAAAATAGAGAATAACAAACCGCTATAGCGCTGCCCTCTGTGGCTGTAAAAATCCCCGCTAAAATACCGCCTATTACTATTACAATCAAAAGCAAACTCGGCACAGCGGTGAGTATAGTTTTGACCGCAACAGGCAAGGGAACTCTTTCTTCTGACTTATAGCCGCGTCTTTTGGCAATAATAGCGACTAAAATCATACAGAAAACGCCCCATAAAATACCGGGCAAATAGCCCGCTAAAAACAATGCTGAAACTGAAACGCTCCCTGCCACAGTGGAATAGACGATTAATGTATTAGAAGGCGGGATTAACATTCCCGTAGGCGCAGTGCAGATATTTACTGCCGCGGCGAAATTAGGGTCATAGCCGTCTTTTTTCTCAAGAGGTCCTATTGTCCCGCCGATAGCGGCAGCCGCAGCCGCTCCTGAGCCGCTTAAAGCGCCAAAGAGCATATTTGCGATGATATTTGTTTGAGCCAAAGGCGCAGGCATTCTGCCCGCTAAAACTTTAGCGCAATTTACAAGTCTTATGGCAATGCCGCCGTTATTCATTATATTTCCCGCCAAAACGAAAAACGGTATTGCCATAAGAGGAAAAGAATTTGCGCCTGAAAACATTTTTTGAGCGCTTGTCATCATAGCGGCATTTAAAGACATAAAAGCCGTCATAGCAAGAGCAGACCCCAAACCTATGCTTATGGCTATCGGAACGCCTATCGCCAACATTATCACTATGCTAACTACCATAATCAGCCCTGCCAAAACAGCCGCATCCATAATGCCTCCCTTATAGTTAACTCTTTAATTGTTGATATAAATCTATTTCATTGCATATAAAATAAAAAAACATAAGGCAGCCCGCTATCGGCAAAGAGGCGTAAATATATCCCATTGGAATTTGCATAGACGGGTCTAACTGTATCATCTGACGAGCGGCGTATACACGCCCGCCGTATATCATTACAAAAACAGCAAAAAGCATAATAAGAAATTCAGAAAGCATTTCAATGCTGATTTTTATTTTTATAGGAAATTTGTCGCGTATAAAGCCGAGGTTCATATGCCCCCGTTTTCCAAACACATATGCGCCGCCGAAACAAGTAAGCCAGACAAATAAATATCTTGCCAAAGCCTCAGATATGGCGCTTGGGTCATTTAAAAAATAACGGGTGACAACTTGATATGTCACCAAAACAGTCATTACCGCTACTATAACAATGCAAAACCATTGCAAAACTTTATCAACTACGCTCTTTATAGATTTCATAAAAGGCTCCTATAAGGCTCAAATTTATCCTAACTTTTATCACAGTTATTAAGAGGGACGGCTTTTTGCGAGCCGTCCCTCTTAAAGCAGCGTCAAAAACTAACTATTTTGCAGCCTTTATGTCGTTATAGAGTTTCCTTTTTTCAGGAGTATTTAAAGTTTTGTTGACTACGCCTGCAAAATTCTTTGTAAATACTGAAGCGTCAAAATCATCTATGAATTTAGCGCCTTTTTCCTCAGCGGCTTTCTTTGAGGTATTGGCTTTTTCTAAGAAGATTGAAAACGCTTTAGCGATGGTCTCTTTTATAAGTTTGTCAAAAATAGCCTTATGCTCTGGGCTTAAAGATTCATATGCGTCCTTATTTATGACAAGAATGTCAGGTATCATAAAGTGTTTTGTATAAGAATACACAGGCGCGACTTCATATTGCTTTAAGTCAAAATAAGTGACCTCATTGTTTTCTGCGCCGTCTAACACTCCTTGCTGAATTGCCGTATAAACTTCGCCCTGCGACATAGGAACTGCTATACCGCCCATAGCGTTTATTACGTCAATCATAAGTTGAGATTGCTGAACGCGGATTTTCATACCCTTTAAGTCTGCGGGAGAGCGGACAGGTTTCTTTCCATAGATATTTCTAACTCCCGCGTGAACTGCCGCGATAGTGTAGAAATTATTCTTGACCGTGCTTTTAAACAAGTCGTCAAGTATGCCGCTTGTATATGCCGCCTGTTGATGCTCTGCGCTTCTGTATAAACCAGGGAGAGCCAAAACAGCAAAATCCGGATTTACGGCTTCAACGATAGGATTTCCAAGCATAGCCATTTGAATTACTCCGTTTTGCAGAGATTCAAAAGCCTCTTTCTGATTTCCTAAAAGTTCATTAGGATTTACTTCAATTTTATAAGCGCCGTTTGTAGCCTTATAGAATTCTTCGCCTAGCCAAGTAAGAGCCTGAGCCTGCGGATGGTCTATAGTTTGATTGAAAGCGAGTTTCCAAACTGTAGTTTTAGGCTTGCTGCCGCCTCCGCACCCGACAATAGCGAATGCTAATGCCGCTGCTACTGAGAATACTGCTAATTTCCTCATTGTGTCCTCCATTTTATTGCCCTTTTAGGGCTATTTTAATTGCGGATTTTTTACCGCAACTTTTGTCTTTACAAAACTGTTGTCTTTGCCGTTCTATTGCGCCGCTTTTTGAGTAAGAACGGATACTTGCGCCTACGGCGCTAAATTTTGCGCGAGTGTGACAACTAAAACTTTCGCTTTTTCGCTTATTGCCGCCGCCTTTTTTATTAACTCTTAAAACTATTTTATCAATCCAAACAGCGTAGGCAGCCACATTGAAATAGCGGGGATATATGTGGTAAGCAGCAGAACTAAAACCGTAGCGGCAAAAAAGGGCAAAAGCGGCTTGATGACAGTTTCTATAGTCACTCCTCCGATACGGACGCCCGTAAAAAGAATTGGTCCCACAGGCGGGGTAATAGTGCCTATGCATAAATTCATAGTTATCATTATTCCAAAATGGACGGGGCTCATACCGAAACTTTGGCAAATAGGCAAAAATATAGGGGTAAAAATCAAAATTGCTGGGATTGGGTCCATAGCGCAGCCGATGATTAACAGAATTACATTCATAATGAACAAAATCACATATTGATTAGAAGATATGCCCAAAATGGCATCCGCTACAATTCTTGGAATATGAGTATAGACCATTACATAACTCATAATCATAGAAGCGCCTATCATAAAAGTGACGACAACTGTTGTGACTGCGGTTTCTATAAGGATTTTTTTTAGAAGTTTCAAATTCATATTTCTATAAACTAAACTTAAAATCAAAGAATATAGAACAGCCACAGCGCTGCCTTCTGTGGCGGTAAAAATCCCGCCTAAAATCCCGCCGATTACTATGACGATTAAAAGCAAACTCGGAATTGCTATGAGGCAGGTTTTGAAACTTGCCTTAAAACCAAGCCTTTGCGTTTTCTGTATATTTTGACTTTTGGCAAGCAAAACCACCAAAATCATACAGAAAAGACCCCAAAGTATGCCGGGCAAATAACCGCCTATAAAAAGAGCCGCCACAGAAGCGCCTGATGCGACTGTGGAATAAACTATTAAAGTATTTGAAGGCGGAATTAACATACCCGTAGGGGCAGAGGCTGTATTTACAGCGGCTACAAAGTTTGGGTCATAACCCTCTTTCCTTTCTATTGGACCTAGCGTCCCGCCGATGGCTGCCGCAGCCGCCACGCCTGAGCCGCTCAAAGCGCCAAAGAGCATATTTGCCATTATATTTGTTTGAGCAAGAGGAGCGGGCATTCTGCCTACTAAAACTTTGGCAAAATTTACAAGCCTTATGGCGATTCCGCCGTTATTCATTATATTTCCCGCAAGAATAAAAAATGTGATAGCCATCAGGGGAAAATTGTCCGCTCCCCTAAACATAGATTGAGCCGAGGTTATTACTGAATTAGAAAAAGGCAAAACGCATAGCATTGGCAGCAAAGAGCCGAAGCCTATGGATATTGCTATTGGAACTCCCAAAGCGAGCAAAATTACTACGGAAAAAAGCATAAGAAGACCGGCAAATAAAACTGGATCCACAAGCCCCCCTTTTAATCTTTTAGTTTCCTGTATAAATCATATGTATTGCAGGCAAAATAAAACAAAATCAAAATCCCGGATATTGGAATTGCGGAATAAATATAGCCCATTGGAATTTGCGTCATAGATTCTACTTGTATCATCTGATTTGAGGCTTGCCAAAAACCGCCTATTATCATTACTAAAACGGCAAAAACTGCAATCACTAACTCTGAAAACATTTCAATGCAGATTTTAATTTTCGGAGGGAATTTTGAACGGATAAATTCTATATTCATATGCTCTCTGCGCCCAAAAACAAAAGCGCCGCCGAACATAGTAAGCCAAACAAATAAACTGCGCGCTACAACTTCGCTGATATTGCTTGGAGCGTTAAAAATATATCTTGTGATTACTTGATAGAGAACTAAAATAGACATAGCAGACACTATTATCAAGCAAAACCATTGCAAAAAGGAATCAATTTTACTTCTGATAAATTTCATAAATTTTCTCCCCTTAAAAAAACAAACCATTCTCCCTGTTTTTGCAAGGAGAATGGTTTTATTTGCTCCGATTTATTTTTTTGCTGTCGCTCTGATTTTGTTGTAAAGGTCGCGGCGGACGGCATTATTGCCGATAAAAGCCTTGACGAGACCTTCAAAGTTCTTTTTAAACACAGAAGAATCAAAATCGTCTATGAATTGAGCGCCTTTGCCTGCGGCTTCTGCTTTGGCTTTCTCTATTTGACCCATAAAGTTGGCAAAACATACATCTATGGTTTGGTCTATAAGTTTGTCAAAAGCGGCTTTGTCTTCAGGGCTTAATGAATTGTAGGTTTCTGTATTGATAACTAAAAGGTCAGGCATCATAAAGTGCCTTGTATAAGAGTATACGGGGGCGACTTCATATTGTTTCAAATCATTGAAAGTGACCTCGTTATTTTCCGCGCCGTCCAAAACTCCTTGTTGAATTGCAGAATAAACTTCGCCTTGAGACATACCTACGGCATTTGCGCCCATAGCATTTAATACATCTAACATTGTTTTAGACTGCATTACGCGGATTTTCATACCTTTGAGGTCTGCGGGAGAACGGACGGGCTTTTTTGCATAGACATTGCGCGTGCCGCCGTGGACTGCCGCTAACACTATAAAATGCTTATCTTTGGAAGCAGTAAACAAATCTTTAAGAATTCCGCTTTTAAATACTGCTGTTTGATGCTCTGGGGAATCATAAAGACCGGGGAGCGCTAAAAGACCGAAATCAGGAGCGGCGGCTTCAACTACGGGGTTGCCCAGCATAGCCATCTGTATAGTGCCGTTTTGAACTGATTCAAAAGACGTCTTTTGGTCGCCTAAAAGTTCATTAGGATTTACTTCAATGCGGTAACGTCCTTTTGTGGCTTCAAAAAAATCATCGCTTAGTTTTTGCAATGCTTTTGCTTGCGGGTGGTCTGCCGACTGATTAAAAGCCAATTTCCACACTATAGGACCGCTTGATTTTTTACTTCCTCCGCAACTGATAATGACGAATGCCAATGCCGCAACTACTGAAAATACAGCCAATTTCTTCATTGTGTCCTCCGTTTTATTTTGCCCTTTGGGCTATTTTAATTGCGGTCTTTTCCCGCAATTTTAATCTTTCCTTTTTTCTCTCTTTTCAACAACAATGGCAAAGTTGTCTACGCTTCCCATTCCACAACTTTTAACTTTTAACTTTTAAGAGTTATTTATTGGCAATTTTATAAATCTCAATTACATCTTTTGCGCTCAATTTCTTAAAAAAGCCTATATCGCCCAAAGCGGTCGCTTTTTTGGATAAATCCTCAAAATCGCTCTCTTTTACGCCCGCTTCATAAAGCCTTGTAGGCAAACCTAAACTTTTAAAAAACTTTTCTGTAACTTCTATGCCTTTCACAGCAAGACTTTCCTCATCTCTTATTGGGTCAGAAAGCCCCCAAACTGAAACAGCATATTGAGCGAAAATTCCTATATTTAATTTATAAACGTATTTCATCCAAGCAGGAAAGACTATAGCAAGACTTGCGCCGTGCGCTATGCCATAGACAGCGCTTAAGGGGTGGGCGCTCCTGTGAGAACCCCAATCCTCCTGTCTGCCCATACCGAGCAAACCATTATGGGCAAGACTGCCCGCCCACATAATTTCAGCCCAAGCGTCATAATCATCGGCTTTTTTCATAACTTTAGGCGCATTGTTAATGATTGCTTTTAAAACGCCTTCGCAAAGTTTATCTGCAACTTCGCTATTTTTAGTGTGAGTAAAATACCTTTCAAAAATATGAGCCATCATATCGCATATTCCATTTGCTCTCTGTTCAGGCGGCAGAGTAAAACAGAATTCTGGGTTTAGAATGCTAAATTTTGGACGGACTAAAGGGCTTGCCGTCCCAAGTTTTAAAAGATTTTCATCATTAGTGAGGACTGTATTAGGGCTGCTTTCGCTGCCTGCGGCAGGTATGGTGAGAATTGTTGCAAGGGGGAGCGCTTCCTGTATTTTTGCTTTGCCTATATAAAAATCCCAAACATCGCCTTCATATTTAGCGCCTGCGGCTATTGCTTTTGAACTGTCAATAACGCTTCCGCCGCCTACCGCTAAAATAAAATCTATGCCTTTCTCTTTGACAATTTTAACGCCTTCTCTTGCCAAAGAAAGACGGGGATTAGGCTGAACCCCGCCCAATTCAGTATATTTTATGCCCGCTTCTTTTAAAGATTTGACAACTTCATCGTATAGACCGCTCTTTTTTATGCTTCCGCCGCCATAGTGAAACAATATATTAGACGAAAACTCTTTTACCAATTCCCCTATTTTACTTTGCCCGCCTTTGCCGAAAATAATCTTTGTTGAACTGCAAAACTCAAAATTGTTCATTCTTTTCCCTTGTGATTTAAATTTTTGACGCCATTTTCAAATTTTAAGCGTAAATGTTTGCGGATTATACAAAATAAAAGACGTCTAAATTTTATAGGAAATTTGAGGTTATGAGAGGCTTTGCAACAAAGCAAACATTAAAAAATTGAGAAAAACAGGCAATAAAAAGTGGCTTTTTTAAGTTAATACTATGAAAAAGTTTAGAATTATAGCGGGAGCAGTTTAAAATATAAAACTCTAAACTATCACTCTCAAATTTTATAGGAAATATTATGATTGCTAAGACCTTTTCTGCGGCATTAAACGGAATAGAAGCGAATTTAGTTGACATTGAGGCATATATGTCGGGCGGCAATCCTAATTTAGTCATTATAGGGCTACCTGATACTGCGGTAAAAGAGTCAAAAGACAGAGTGATTACGGCTATAAAAAATTCAGGTTTTGATTATCCTTTTGCGAAAAGGTTCGTAGTAAATTTAGCGCCCGCTGATTTAAAAAAGGAAGGAGCGGCTTTTGATTTGCCCATCGCTTTAAGCATTTTGGCGATACTCGGCTATATACAGCCTAAAAAGTTAAAAGAATTTTGCGCCGCGGGCGAACTTGCCCTTGACGGCAAAATTAAAAAAATCCGCGGCAGCCTCCCCATAGCGCTTTCTGCGCGCAAAAACGGCATAAATAAAATAATCGTTTCAGCCAAAAATGCCCAAGAAGCCAGCGTTATAAATGATGTGGAAATTTTCCCTTTTGAGAATTTATCTCAAGCGGCGATGTTTATAAACGGAGACCTCTATCAAGAGCCTCACGTATATGACGCCTCAAAAGACAATAGCGAATATGCGTCAAAAATTGATTTTGCCGATATTAAAGGGCAATTTATAGCCAAAAGAGCGGCAGAAGTCGCGGCAGCCGGCGGACACAATTTAATAATGTCGGGACCGCCCGGCTCGGGCAAAACTATGCTTGCCAAAAGAATGCCTACAATTTTGCCGCAGATGACTTTTGAAGAATCAATAGAAACTACAAAAATATGGTCTGCGGCAGGTCAAAATTTCAGCGGAAATTTGATAAGGATTAGACCTTTCAGAAGTCCCCATCACACTTCCTCAACGGTTTCTCTGGCAGGCGGCGGAATATACCCAAAACCCGGCGAAGTAAGTCTCGCTCATAACGGCATCTTGTTTTTAGATGAATTTAGCGAATTTAGACGGGACGCTTTAGAAATTTTAAGACAGCCTTTAGAAGACAATAAAATCACAGTGTCACGCATAAAAAATGCTTTGACTTTCCCCGCCTCTTTTATGCTTATAGCGGCTATGAACCCTTGCCCTTGCGGCAATTTCGGCAATCCTAATAAAGAATGCGTCTGCTCTTTTATACAAATACGCAGATATTTGTCTAAAATTTCAGGTCCGCTTTTAGATAGGATAGACATTCATATAAGTATGCCTGCTGTAAATATAGAGGAACTTACCGATTGGGCGAGGAATGGAGAGGCTTCAAAAACTATAAGGGATAGAGTGATAGCGGCGCGGGAAATACAGACGGAGCGCTTTAAAGAGACAAAGATATTTTCAAATTCTCAGATGAATGCTCAAGAGATAAAAAAGTTTTGCGCCATAGACCAGAAAACTTCTCAGATGTTAAAAGAGATTGCCGTCAAATTAAAACTTTCAGCCCGAGCCTTTGACAGAGTTTTAAAAGTGTCAAGGACAATAGCGGATTTAGATAAAAGCGAAAATATAAAAGCAAGCCATATTTCAGAAGCCGCTCAATATAGGGCGGCGGAAATCTTATAAAGTTGCCATAGAGAATTAAGAATTAAAAATTTTGGAACTGAGAAAATTAGAATTTAGAAATCAAAAATCAAAAATTGATGTAGACGGCAACAACAAAGGTCAAAGAGGCTTCTGTTTTTATAAGAGGCGCATTGCCGACTTTACTTCTTGGTGTCGGCTGCGCCACCAAATTACTCAAGAATCCATTTTGCCTTTGCCTTTGAAAAGAAAACAACAGAAGGCGGTGAACATCTTATAACAAAAATGGATACCCACGCTGGCGAAACATCGGCTAAAGCCGCTATTGCGCCAGCGCGGGTATCCATTTGTCAAAGCCAAACCCAGTTTGTCATTGCCCAAACCTCCAGTGTCATTCCCGAGTTGCAAAACAGCATACAAGGCAACTCAAGAAGGCGGGAATCCCTGTTGTCTTTGCCTTTGAAAAGAAAACAGCGGAAAGCGGTGAACGCCTTATAACAAAAATGGATACCCACGCTGGCGAAACATCGGCTAAAGTCGCTGTTTCTTGCGTGAGTATGACAACACTGGAATTGGCGTCAAAGCGTTCGTCCCCGGTGTTGTCATACTCGCGCCAGCAATGCGGCTGAAAGCCGCTATTGCGCCAGCGGAGTTATTTACGGGCGCTAACAGCGCGCGTAAATTACTCAAGAGTTGTTTGGCAGCGTAGCCGACACCAAGAAGTAAAGTCGGCAATACGCTGCCAAATTACTAAAGAGTTGTTTGACGGCGCTACTGCGCCGCCAAACAACTCAATTAACTCTTCAAAACGTGTTTCTTTAAGTATTGCCCCGTAAAAGATTTTTCATTTTTCATTATATCTTCGGGAGTTCCCGCGGCTATCACTTTTCCGCCTCTCTGCCCGCCTTCTGGTCCTAAATCAATTATCCAATCCGCCGTTTTTAAAACATCTAAATTATGCTCAATTACTAAAACGGTATTTCCTGAATAAGTGAGCCTTTGCAAAACCTCAAGCAATTTTTTCACATCGTCAAAATGCAGCCCCGTAGTAGGCTCGTCAAGCATATAGATTGTCCGCCCCGTAGCCCGCTTTGAAAGTTCAGCGGCAAGTTTAATCCTCTGCGCCTCTCCGCCTGACAAAGTATTCGCAGGCTGTCCTAACTTAATATAGCCTAAACCGACATCATTTATTGTGTTTAAAATTCTTTTGAGAGGCTCTATATTCTCAAAAAACACGACGCTTTCTTCTATAGTCATATCTAAAACTTCATAGATATTTTTTCCCTTATATCTAATTTGCAAAGTCTCTTCGTTAAAGCGGCGTCCGCCGCATACATCGCATTTGATATAAATGTCGGGCAAAAATTGCATCTCTATTTTTAAAGAGCCGTCGCCTTGACAATTTTCGCATCTGCCGCCTTTTACATTAAAAGAAAATCTGCCCGGCATATATCCGCGCGCCTTGCTTTCAGCCGTTTGATAAAACAAATCTCTGATAATTGAAAAAGCCCCCGTATAAGTTACGGGGTTTGAGCGCGGCGTGCGCCCTATTGGCGATTGGTCAACAATTACAACTTTATCTAAATGCTCTATGCCTTCTATGCTTTTAAATTCGCCCGGCTCCTCTTTGGCTCTGTGTAGGATTTGGGCAAGGTGTTTATAAATAATTTCATATACCAAAGTTGACTTGCCGCTGCCGCTGACCCCGCTTATACAGACAAAAAGACCAAGAGGAATGTCAACATCTATGCTTTTTAAATTGAATGCTTTAGCGCCTATTACGGATAAAAATCTGCCCGCTTCTTGTTTTCTCTTTTTGGGCAAAGGTATGCTCATTTGCCCGTTTAGATATTTACCTGTAATAGAGTTTTCTGATTTCAATATATCGTCAAGACCGCCTATACCTGTAATATGTCCGCCGTTTATGCCCGCTCTCGGTCCTAAATCAACTATAAAATCAGCCGCTCTTATAGTGTCTTCATCGTGTTCTACTATTATTAAAGTATTGCCTAAATCTCTCAATTTAGTCAAAGTCAAAAGCAATTTGTCATTGTCTCTTTGATGAAGCCCTATTGAAGGCTCGTCTAAAACATATAAAACGCCTGTCAGCCCAGACCCTATTTGAGTGGCAAGGTGTATTCTCTGCCCTTCCCCGCCTGATAGAGTGCCGCTTTCTCTATCTAAATTTAAATATCCAAGCCCTACATTGTTTAAAAAGAAAAGACGCTCTTTGATTTCTTTCAAAATAGTCTTGCTTATCAATTTTTCTTTTTCATTAAATTCTATTTCAGTAAAAAATTGAGCGGCGTTTTCAACAGACATTGAAGTAATGTCGGCTATGGATTTATCTCTAATTAAGACTGACAGCGCTTCTTTTTTTAATCTTTTGCCTTTGCAGGCGGGGCAAATTCTCCTTCTCATATATTTATTGTAAATTTCCTCGCGGACAAAGTCAGATTCAGTTTCATCATAACGCCTTTTCATATTTGTAATGACGCCTTCAAAATCCTCGCCGCCGTATAAAATGAACTCTTGCTGCGCTCTTGTCAATTCAGCCCAAGGTTTTTCTAATGGGATTTTATTTCTCTTTGCCGCCTCGCTTAAAAGTTCATAATAATAACCGCCCCAAGAACTCTTCCATCTATTTGTCCTTGTGGTAATAGGCTCTGCCCAAGCAACAATAGCGCCGTATTTTATGCTTCTGCTTTTATCAGGCACTATTAGGTGTTCGTCTACTTCTATTTTATTGCCGAGTCCGCCGCATTCAGGACAGGCTCCGTAGGGCAAATTAAATGAGAATAGACGCGGCTCAATTTCTAATAGATTTATTCCGCATTCAGAGCAAGAGTGCTTTTCGCTATAAATGCGCTCAGAGATAACCTTTCCATCTCTTGACACAATGGCTGCCCCTGCCAATCCTTTTGATTCTTTTAAGGAAGTCTCTACTGAAGCGGCTACTCTAAAACGCGCTTCATCGCTCATTTTTATGCGGTCAACTAAAATCTCTATTGTGTGCTTTTTATATCTATCAAGAGAGATTTTTTCATCAAGGTTATATACTTTCCAATCAACTCTGACCTTTGTCCACCCGCTTTTTGAAAGCCTCTTAAAAAGTTCCTCATATGAGCCTGTCCGCCCTTTTATAAGCGGCGCTAAAATGTGAACAAGAGAATTGGGCGGGAATTTCATTATATCGTCTATTATTTGTTGAGCCGACTGCGGTTTTATAAGTTTTCCGCATTTGGGGCAATGGGGTTCTCCGATACGGGCAAAAAGAAGCCTTAAATAATCATAAATCTCTGTGACAGTTCCTACAGTTGAGCGGGGATTGTGAGAGGGATTTCTCTGCTCTATTGATATTGCAGGCGATAGCCCTTCAATAATATCTACATCGGGTTTTTCCATTAACTCTAAAAATTGCCTCGCATATGCTGAAAGAGACTCAACATACCTTCTCTGCCCTTCCGCATAAATAGTGTCAAAGGCAAGAGAAGATTTGCCTGAACCAGACAGCCCTGTAATTACCGACATTTTATTTCTCGGTATATCTAAATCTATATTCTTTAAATTGTGCTGACGCGCGCCGCGAATTTTGATTGTGTCCATTTTTATTGCTCCTAGTTGAATCGCTAAAACTGCTTAATGTGAATTGAGAAGCGGGCATTGCCGAATTTCAGTTTTGCTCTTTTTTTGTTTAGAACATTGCCGCCCTTTCATTTCCCTTCATTTCCCATTTCTAAAGGCGGGATTATATCAAATTGACTTTTAACCGCTTTTACAACATATAGCGCTTTATTTAGGGAAAGGCGCAAAATTTGCCTTTTATTTAGCAGACAAAAGCCGAGTTTTTTGCCAATTTTAAAGCAAATTCGGCTAAAAAAAAGCATTTTTGACAAAAAAAGCCTCTTTTTGCAAAAAACATAGAAAAGTTATACTATGCCGACGTAAACACAAAGAAAACCTACGGAAAACCTCTGTTTTAATCTGCAGGAAAATCAAAAAATAAGAGTTTTAAACTCTTGACTTAAAATCTAATAAAGGAGTTAAAAATGTCAGCAAAAATGATTGAAGTTCGTTGGCACGGGCGCGGAGGGCAAGGCGCAAAAACTGCCGCGCTGTTATTTGCTCAGTCTGTAATGGCTACGGGCAAATATATTCAGGCTTTTCCTGAATATGGACCTGAAAGAATGGGCGCTCCCGTTCAGTCTTTCAATAGGATAAGCGATGACCCCATTACCGTTCACTCGGGAGTTACAAATCCTAATTTTGTTGTGATTTTAGACCCAACTCTTATGGAGACGGTAAATGTCACAGACGGCGTATCAAAAGAAGGCAAAGTAATAGTCAATACTTCTTTTAGCGCAGAAGAGATTGCAAAACAATTAGGCATAGATAAAGCGCAAGTTTATGTGGTAAATGCCAGTCAAATAGCCACAGAAACAATAGGACGCAATATACCTAATACCCCAATGTTAGGCGCTTTGGTAAAAGTTATAGGCGATTTAGATATAAATGGAGTTTTAGAGGACACTAAAACTAAATTGTCTGTGAAATTTGCTAAAAAACCTGAAGTTATAGAAGGCAATTTGGCTTCTATTAAACGGGCATATGATGAGGTAAAAAACTCTTAAACGGCAAAGAAAGTTAAGAGTTAAAAGCGACAACAAACGGCAAGTGAATTCTTAAATAAAAAAGAGGCAAAAAAGGAGAAAACAGTGAAAAAAGAAGAAAATAGAAAATTAACCGCCGCAGAACTTCCTGCCGGCGGGCTTGTTGA
This sequence comes from Elusimicrobiota bacterium, assembly GCA_031256695.1. Classification (GTDB taxonomy): domain Bacteria; phylum Elusimicrobiota; class Endomicrobiia; order Endomicrobiales; family Endomicrobiaceae; genus JAIRQB01. The sequence goes on from JAIRQB010000021.1 coordinate 17,305, forward strand.
AGCGGGAACGGCGGCAAATTTCCATACGGGCAGTTGGCGTTCAGAAAAACCGGTTTGGAATAAGGATAAGTGCATCAGTTGCTTGACTTGCTGGATTTCTTGCCCCGACTCGGCTATTTTAACAGCCCAAGATGAAAAAAAAGGAACAGTGGTTTCAGGCATAGATTATGATTTTTGCAAAGGTTGCGGAATCTGCGTAAGAGAATGTCCGCCTAAAGTTCAGGCTCTTACTATGGAACAAGAAAAGAAATAACTATAAGGGGATATAAAAATGATAAAGACAATTTATTCAAAAGGAAAACTTGCCGCAAAAACAGGCAATGAAGTAATGGCTGAGGCAATGCGTCAAATTGAACCGGATGTTGTAGCCGCTTATCCCATTACTCCCGCTACTGAAATTGTTCAGATATTTTCGCAATTTGTCGCAGACGGCAAAGTGAAAACTGAATTTATAGCGGTAGAAAGCGAGCATTCTGCTATGTCGGCGACTCTTGCTGCAAGCGCCGCTGGAGCAAGAGCAATGACGGGGACTTCTTCTCAAGGTCTTGCTCTTATGTGGGAAATGTTAAATATAGCGGCAGGGCTTCGTCTCCCCGTTGTAATGGCTGAAGTAAATAGAGCAATTTCTGCTCCTATCAATATACACGGAGACCAATCCGACACTATGGGCGCAAGAGACAGCGGTTGGATACAAATCTATTCTGAAAATTCTCAAGAAGCCTACGACAATATGATACAGGCTGTTAGAATTGCAGAAAAGGCTCAACTGCCCGCTTTGGTGACAACAGACGGTTTTATTATCTCTCATTGTATGGAAGTTGTTGAAATGTATCCCGATGCCGATGTGAAAGACTTTATCGGTCAATATAAACCTGCAAGAACTCTGCTTGATGTTGACAGACCTTATACTTTAGGCTCTATTGACCTTCAAGACTATTATTTTGAGCATAGATATCAACTTGCCGAAGGTATGAGACAATCTAAAAAAGCTATCGCAGAAGTTGCGGCTGATTTTGCCGCTAAATTCGGGCGCAAATATGATTTTTTTGAAAAATACAAACTTAATGATGCTGAAATAGCGATAGTTGTTATAGGTTCTACTGCGGGAACGGCAAAAGTTGTAGTTGACTCTTTAAGAGAAAAAGGCATAAAGGCTGGGCTTTTGAAAATAAGAGTATACCGCCCTTTCAATGTTGAAGAAATAGCCAAAGATTTAGCCCATCTTAAAGCAATAGCGGTAATGGACAGAGCGGATTCTTGTTCAGGCGCTTTTGCGCCCGTTTATAGCGATGTAGCGAGCGCTTTATTTTCAGCGGGAGTTACTTCGCCTAAATTAGTCAATTATGTCTATGGATTAGGCGGCAGAGAAATAAATACAACTCATATAGCCCAAATTTACGATGATTTATCGCAAATTGCTTCAGGCGCTAAAAAGCCTTCTAATACTGTTGAATATGTCAATGTCAGGATTAAATAATAGCGGCATTTAAATTGATGCCTTTAAGGAGATAAAAAATGGCAAACTTAAAAGAATTGAGCAAAGCGCCGCAGAAAGTGACGGGCGGACACCGCCTTTGCGCAGGCTGCGGGGCGGGGATAATGGTTCGGCAAGCAATGATAGCGGCATCGGGAACGCCTGTAGTGGTAGTAGGCGCTACGGGTTGTCTTGAAGTTTCTACTACAATTTTCCCTTTTACCGCTTGGAAATCGCCGTATTTTCACAGCGCTTTTGAAAATGCCGCCGCCACTTTGAGCGGCATAGAAAGCGCTTATAGAAGTTTAAAGAAACAAGGAAAATTGACAAAAGACATTAGATTTATAGCCTTCGGCGGAGACGGCGGCACATATGATATAGGCTTGCAGTCTTTGTCAGGCGCTATGGAAAGAGGGCATCGCCTTCTCTATATCTGTTATAACAATGAAGCCTATATGAATACAGGCATACAGAGGAGCGGCGCAACGCCCCAAGGCGCAGACACAACTACAGCGCCTGCAGGCAAAGTGATACAGGGCAAGATTCAGAGCAAAAAGGATTTAACGCAAATTATTGCCTCTCACAATGTTCCATATGTAGCGCAAAGTTATATAGGAAATTGGAATGACTTCATTACAAAAGTTCAAAAGGCTCTAAATACAGACGGTTCTTCCTTTATCAATATATTTACCCCCTGCAGATTGGGCTGGGCTTATAAACCGGAAGAGACTATGAATATAGGGCGTCTTGCAGTTGAAACTTGTCTGTGGCCCTCATATGAGATTGAAAACGGCGTCTACAAAATAAATGTTATGCCGAAAGAGAAAAAGCCCGTTTTGGAATTCTTAAAAACGCAAGGGCGCTTTAAACATCTCTTAAAGCCTGAAAATGCTCCTATAATAGAGAATATTCAGAAAGAAGTTGACGCTAAATGGGAAATTTTGCAAAGGCGCGCAGAAGTTGGAAAAACAGGCGCAAAAGCATAGTGAGAACATAGCGATTGAATAAAAAGCCGTTCCGCATATTTGTTTGCGCGGGACGGCTTTTTGTAACGAACGGAGATTGAACTAGGAGTTTGTTGTTAGAATGAGGCGTCAAGAGACGCTTGAAAAAATTTTACTGACACCTTTTTGGCGGAAGGATAAAGACCTTCTTCTTATTTGCAAAAATGCAAATAATAGTTCAAACCCAAAAAAGTGTCGTCAGTTTGTTGGCGACAATATGCCGTTCTCGCAGACGGCATATTGTTCCTCTGACGGCTTCTTTTTATGGAATTTGAACTACATAATTGGAAGCCGTCTTTTTATTTTTCGCTAAATGAAAATAGAATAATTTAAGGTTTTTCAAAACAGACTGCAATAGGCAGATAAGCAAAACAAGGAAATGCAGTCTTATCTGCATAGCGGAAGCATCCGCAAAAAACCGCTTTGGATAGAAAATTAAAAAATTCCTGTTATTTATGGGGAATTAAAATTTAGGAGGCATAATGAAATAAGGCTTTGAGAAATGCTTGACAAAATTTTACAGACATCTTTTTGGCGGAAGGATAAAGACCTTCTTCTTATTTGCAAAATGCAAATAATAGTTCAAACCCAAAAAAGCGTTGTCAGTTTTTTAGCGGCAATACGGCTCTTTTCGCAAACGGCATATTGTTTCTCTGACGGATTCTTTTTATGCGCTTGGACTTCATAATCAGAATCCGTTTTTTATTTCTGCCAAAAGAAAATAGAAAGAATTAATTTCTTTAAGGAGAAATAAAAATGAAGATAAAACAAGCATCTGCGCTGATATTTGTTTTTTCCGTATTCTTTTTCTGTTCTAATTGTTTTAGCAGTCAATTGTTTTTTGATTATTCCTTGGGCGTTTTGCCGCGCTATCATTTCCACAATGAGGAATTTAGAGCGATAGACGACAACAATAAATTTGCAATTCCTCAAAGCGCAAACTCATTAGGAATGCAATTCTTGTTTTCTGCGCCGAAATTTGACGAAGCGGGGATTGGATTCCAATACTCTTTTGACAGAAGGCTGTATTCAAATGGAAAAAATCTAAACACTTTTTGTTTTTTGCCTATTTACTTTACCGTCCGTAAATATCCTTTCCAAAACTTTACAAATTTGTTTTTTAGAGTTGATTTAGGCGGCTCTATTATTTTCTTTCACAATGTATATGTCGACACAATCACTCCCTTCGGCAGTCTTTACTGCGGAGCAGGTTTGGGAGTTAATTTGCCGAATTGGGGTCTGGTTTTTACCTTGATGTATAGAGACGCTGTAATAAATCACAAAAGCAGTTCAGGCAGAGATTACATAGATGTTTATGATGAAATTACAATCACTGTCGGATATAAGTTATAACCTAAATTCAGAAATGTTTCTCTATGACTTTTACATTTTAAGATTTGAGTATTGCTTTGATTTCTGCGGGGCTTTTTGCGAGGTAATTTGGTTTGAGTTTTACAATAGTTTCTGTAGAGCGCAATCTATTTGCTTTGCGCAATTGCAAATTCCTCTCATATTCGCCGCTCGCTTGGATTTTGTCAATCTGTTCTGAAATTTGCGCTATAAAATTTGCAATTTTAGAAGTTGAAGCGAATATCAAAAAAAAGAGCCCCTCCGCGCTAATATGCGGAGCGGCTCTTTTTTTATTGTTTTTATCTGCTATACGCAATGATAATATTAAAAAAGCGTTGACTTTTTATGACTTTGACAGCAACAATGCTGTAAAAAATAATTTTGTATTTCAGCAATGATAAATGGATAAAGGATTTATTTTCTGTCCCTATAGGTATGGCAATTTCTTAATTTATTTTATTCGTGATTTGTCCAGCCGCCGTCAACCATAATAGTAGCGCCGTTAATGCCCGAAGATTTGTCTGAAACTATAAAGGTCAAAACATTTGCCACTTCTTGCATTTCAATAAATCTGCCTAAAGGCACTCTGCTTTT
>JAIRQB010000112.1 GCA_031256695.1 Elusimicrobiota bacterium
TTAACTTATAACCTTTATGCTTTTTATGACAATATCCTCAATGGGCTTGTCTGAAAAATCAACTTTTACTCTTGCTATTTTTTTGACAATGTCTAAACCTTCAATGATTTCGCCAAAAATTGTATGAGCGCCGTTTAGCCAAGGCGTTTTAACTTCTGTGATAAAAAATTGAGAGCCGTTTGTGTCTACTCCGGCATTAGCCATAGCCAGAATCCCCGGTTTGTCAAATTTTAAAGAGGAGTCAAATTCATCTTTGAATTTATAGCCGGGTCCGCCCGTTCCCGTTCCTAAAGGGTCTCCGCTCTGTATCATAAATTCAGGTATTACTCTGTGGAAAATAAGCCCATCGTAAAACCGAACGCCGTTTTTTTTACCATCGCTTGGATGAGTCCATTCCTTTTTGCCTTCTGCGAGCTCTGTAAAATTTGCAACGGCAAGCGGCGCTTTGTCGGGAAAAAGTTTAAAAGACATAATGCCGAAATCAGTCTCTATTGCGATATTCATCATCTATACTCCTTATAAAAATACTTAATTAAATTGTAATCAATTTATATTTCCTATTTCCCAGCCCAAGTTTTTCAGCGTGTTCTATTTGGATTTTCCAATTTGTTGAAGGATGAGCGTCTGTAAATCTGTCATTGTGAGTTTGCGCTTTTGCCGCCAGCATAGAATTTGCCGCTACGGGCTTTTTATTTACGGCTTCCGCGCAGGCTTGGTCTAATGCTATGGGGTCAAAAGAGGCAAATATACCGACATCTTCAACTACCGGGACATCGTTTTCGCTATGGCAATCGCAATATGGGGATACATCTTTTACTATATTTATATGGAAATTAGGCTTGCCCCTAATCACAGCGGCTGTATATTCAGACATTTTCATACTTAAAATTTCATTTGTCTCATCGCCTGCCGCATCTATGGCGTCTTTCGGGCATACTCCAATGCAGCGCCCGCAACCGACGCATTTATTGCAGTCTATTTCTGCTTTTTTATTTGTAATTGACGGAGCATTGTGAGCGCATACTTTTATACAAGCGCCGCAGCCGATGCATTGCTCAACTATTACTGAAGGTTTGCCCTCGCTGTGCATTTCCATTTTACCCGCTCTTGAGCCGCTTCCCATTCCTAAATTTTTAATTGCCCCGCCTATGCCTGTAAGTTCGTGGCATTTGAAATGAGTTAGAGAGATAATGATGTCGGCGTCCATTATAGCGCGTCCAATCTTTGCCTCTTTTACATATTTTGCGCCTTCTACTTTGACGAGGCTTTCATCAGTTCCTTTCAATCCGTCGGCGATAATGATATGAGCGCCCGTAGAAAAAGGCGAATATCCGTTTAAATAGGCTGAATCTATGTGGTCAAGGGCATTCTTGCGCCCGCCGACATAAAGAGTATTGCTGTCTGTCAAAAATGCTTTGCCGCCCTTTTCTTTGACAAAATCAACTATGACTTTTGCAAAGTTGGGGCGCAAAAAAGCCAAATTGCCCGGCTCTCCAAAATGGATTTTTATAGCGCAAAACTTGCCTTCAAAATCAATTTTAGAAATGCCCGCCGTTACAATGAGCCTTTTTAATTTGTCTAAAAGATTCTCTTCTAAAGTTGTCCGCAAATCTGCAAAATAGACTTCTGAAACTAACTTTTCAATATCTGCCATTTTTTCTCCTTTTGACGAGCGCTAATCTATTGTTTTAACTTCCTTAATTTTTAACTTTTGAAAATTCTGTCTTTATTGTAGACAAACTCAGGGGTTTTGCCGCTAAAATAATCTATTACTGCTTGGGCTGCGCCTATTGCCACGCGTTCTGAAGCCTCTTTTGTCAATGCCGCGCTGTGCGGAGTGGCTATTATATTGTCTAAAATCAAAAGCCCCGTATTTGCGGACGGCGGCTCTTTGCTGAAAACATCTATGCCGGCTCCTGCTATTTTATTGTCTTTTAAAGCGTCATAGAGAGCTTCTTCAACAACTACTCCGCCTCTTGCGCAATTTACAAGATAGGCTGAAGGCTTCATTAAATCTATCAATTCTTTATTTATCATACCGTTGGTTTCAGGCATATTGGGGCAATGGATAGTTATAAAGTCTGCGGTTTGGAATAGTTCAGCAAGAGTTGAAACAAAAACATAGCCTTCGTCTTTAAAATTGCCCGCGCTAAAAGGGTCAAAAGCAATAATTTTCATATCAAGCCCCAAATGCGCTTTTTTGGCAACAAGAGAGCCTATTTTACCCATTCCAACTATGCCTAAAACTTTGCCGCAAACATCAATGGGTCTGCTATTATTTCTCTCTTTCCAGTTCCCCCTCCGCAGAGACTTGTCCATCCGCCGCAAATCTTTAGCAAGACTTAAAATCATAGCGCAAGTGTGTTCTGCTACTGATATATTGCTGGCAGTAGGAACATTGCAGACTAAAATTTTCCTTGCGCTTGCCGCTTCAATATCTACATTGTCAACTCCCGCGCCTGTCCTTGAAATTATTTTTAATTTCGGGGCATTGTCTATAACCTCTTTTGTAGCGGAAGTCACAGTCCGCAAAACAATGCCTTCCGCTTCTTTTGCCGCTTCAACCAAAGACTCTTGAGCGGTATTTTTAGGCAAGAAAACTTCAAATTTTTCATCTAATAATTTGCGAGCCTTGGGATTTATATCTTGGGATAACAGTATTTTTGTCATTTTGAATTCCTCTTAATTTAACTTTTACCGCAATGCTCGGCGCAAGCGCCGATGTCATACAGGCGAAAGTTGAGTTGCCAAACTACATAAGCAAGGCAACTCAAGAATCACATTTTTCTAAATTATTTTTTACCGCAATGCTCGGCGCAAGCGGATTCAAAAATTGCCGCAAGTTCACTCTTTTCATTTTCTTTTAGCGGCAGAACGGGAATGCGCGGCAGACCGCCTTTATAGCCTAAAAGATTCATAGCGGCTTTCACGCCCGCTACTCCATATTTGCCCGTCGTCTTTTCATTTAAAGATATGAGATTTGCGCTCATAGCATCGGCTTCTTCTATTTTGCCTTCGTCAAATAAAGACTGCAAAATACAGCAAAGTTCAGGCAAATAATTTGCCATAGAAAGCACGCCGCCGACAGCGCCGTTTTTTAAAGCGTATAAGAATTTTGAAATAGACCCGGCTAAAACATAAAAATTAGCGCCTGCGGGAATTGCCTTTACATAGTTTGCTATATCCTCTTTTGAAGTGTCTTTCATACCTATTATATTAGGATGGGCGGCAAGTTTAGATACGGCGTTAAAAGACAAGAGAACTCCCGCCGCAAAACTGGGCGCGCAATACATTAAAACGGGCAGAGGCGAATTGTCTGCTACATTTTCAAAATAGGCTATGAGAGCATCGTCATTCATTCTTTTAGCATAGTAATGCGGAGTTAAAACGCTTACAAAATCAGCGCCCGTATCTGCCGCTTTCTTAATAAATTCAACGGTTGCAAAAGCGGATTCTCTGCCTGCGCCCGCCATCAAGAATTTATCTTTACTCTTAACTCCCGCTATAGTCTTTAATACTTTTATAGCCTCTTCATCGCTTAAAGAGCGGAATTCCCCATTGCTGCCCAAAGGCATATAGCCGCGCAGTTTAGTCTCATTCATTTTCTCAATGTTAAATTCCAAGCCTGCATAATCAATGTTTCCCCTTTCGTCAAAAGGCGTCATTACGGGCGGATAAATCCCCGTCAATTTTTCTTTTGTTTCCATTTTTCTCTCCTTGTTTTGAAAGTTTAGAGTTATGCTTATTATTGCTTTTGGCAATCATAATTCATAACTCTCAACTTACTTTATAGTATTTCAACAATTTCTTTTCAGCCTCGCTATTCCACAGCCCGTTGTGACGGAGGCATATTTGAGACAATTCCTTAAAGAGCGGTTCTTTTTCGCCTAATTTCTCAAAATCGGCAAGCGCCGTAAGCGGCATATTTATTTGAGGATAAATCAATTTCTTGCCGCCGGGATTTTTAACTAAATTTTTCGTAGTTTCTATAACGCAATCAAGCCCTCCGATATGAGAAATCATCACAGATGGTCTAATTAAGCCTTGCGCGGAAAGAGAGAGCGCTTCTTTTAAATCCTCTGTCGTTGCTCCCGAAGTGCCGAGTATATGAGAAGAAGCGTAGTGGCAATTATAGAGATTTATTTCAGCCTTAAAGTTGCTGTCCGATGGTCCCGCAAAAAAGTTTAGACAGCCGTCAAAAGACAAAAGCCTATCGCCAAGTTCTGCAACTTCTTTTATAGCCGCTAAAACAAAAATGTCGTCATAACCATTGCCTTTTGTCAAATCTAAAAGTTCTTGATAAATATCCTTTGATTTTGCGGAATTTACATAAATGAGTTCTATTCCTTTGCTTTTAGCATATTCTTTTGTAATCAAATTAGCCGCTCTTTCAAGCCTCTCTGAGTTGACATCGGTTACAACAATTCTTGACGGCTTTTTTGGCAAAGAAAGAGGATATTCAATAACTCCAAGCCCCATAGGTCCAGCGCCGCCTAAAATCAAAATTGAGCCGCCCTCTTTTATCCCCATAATATGAGTATAGTTTGAGCCATTATGATATGTCGCGCGATAGGCGCTGATAATGCAGCTCATAGGCTCGGCAAGAGAAGCGTTGAAATAACTATCTCCGTTATAATGCAAAAGACTCCCTGTCTCCATAACTTCATTAGGCATAATTGCATACAGACTATCGCCGCCGCAGAATTGATAAGAATAGCCAAGCGTTGCGGGACTTCCTTTATAGTTGAGAGCGGGCTGTATAGCGAATTTTTCGCCTGCTTTAAACTCTTTGCGCCATTTTTCGCCGACCTCAATTATATCGCCTGCAAATTCATGCCCTACAATTATTGGGTTTTTATCAATATCTTTTGGGCATCTTTTATGTTTTATGCCTTGCTTTAAAAGTTTATAAGTTGACATACAAATGCTGTCGGTGATAACTTTGACTAAAATCTCATCGTCTGTTATAGACGGCAATTCAAATTCCTCAAGCCTTAAATCCTCTGCTCCGTATAAACGAACCGCTTTTGTTTTCATTGCGTCCCCCTTAATTTTTAATTTTAAATAGTTAAACAGAGACCCTCGTATATGCGAGGTCGGTATTTTTTAAACTGTCTTTAATAATATTTTTTTAAAACTTTCTTTTTGAGCGGGCGCCAAATTTTTTCATTATTCTTATACCACAAAACAGTTTCTTTAATTGCTTTTTCAAAACTGTATTGCGGTCTATATCCTAACTTTTTAATTTTAGAGCAATTTATGGCATAGCGTCTGTCGTGACCGGGTCTGTCCTGCACTCTCTTTATAAGGGAGAGAGGCTTTTGCGCTATGTTTAAAATTTTTTTCGTTAAATCTATATTGGCAAGTTCAACGCCGCCGCCTATATTATAGACTTCTCCGTTTTTGCCTTTATGCATAGCGATGTCTATGCCTAAACAGTGGTCTAAAACATAAAGCCAATCTCTAACATTTTTCCCGTCGCCGTATAGGGGAACTTCTAAATCGTCTAATGCATTTGTGACAAAAAGCGGAATTACTTTTTCCGGGTATTGATAGGGACCGTAATTGTTAGAACATCTTGTAATAATAGAGGGCAAGTTATGCGTCCTAAAATAAGATAAAACAAGAAGGTCTGCGCTTGCTTTTGCCGCTGAATAAGGGCTATTAGGAGATATAGGCGATTCTTCTGTAAAAGCGCCTTTTAAAATGCTGCCGTAGACTTCATCTGTGGAAATTTGGATAAATTTTGCCGTCTTATAAAATTTCGCCGCTTCCAAAAGAGCAAAGACGCCGTTTACAGAAGTTTTTATAAATTTGTCGGCGTTTAAAATTGAGCGGTCAACGTGGGTTTCAGCGGCAAAATTGATAATGCAGTCTGATTCTTTTATGTATTTAGAGGCGAGTTTGAAATTGCAAATATCGCCTTTTACAAAGCGGTAGCGCGGATTTTTCTCTATATCTTTTAAATTGTTGAGATTGCCCGCATATGTCAATTTGTCATAATTGACAATAGAATAGTTTGGATATTTATCCAGCATATACCTGATGAAATTTGACCCTATAAAACCCGCTCCGCCTGTGATAAATAATTTCATTAACTCCTCCTTTGTTGATAAGCCTTTCGCTCTACATTCAAAAGCCATTTTCGCCCATTTGGGCTTAATAAATTTAGATTTGAGAACTATTGAGCCGCATACCGATTTTTATCTAATTTTGAGAGCGGATTATATCAAAAAGCCGTTTGCCGTCTATTTTTGCGCGTTTTGAAAATCATTTTTGATATTATCGTCGCGTTTTTATGGCAATATTTGGGTTTCAATTCCGGAAATAAGAGGAACAATGAGATGTCTGATAACATTGTTGTAATGATTGACAGCAACGGAAAAACTGAAAAAGACAAGACAACTGCCTTCGCCTGTCCTTTTTTAAAGGGAACAACTAAAACAAGCGCGATAGCGCAACCTTTTGAACTCAAAAATTTTCGCCCGAATGGGCGAATAGAATTTTTGAAATGCGACGGGATAAAAACTGCGGGCGAAGTGGGCAATTCTGAAAGAAACCAATGCCCTGCCCGCTCCTCTGAACTCAAAAGTCCTATCCCGAACAGACTACAGAAATTTTTGAACTCTGCGGAACCACTAAAAATGCAGGGCGATAGTGGAGCGTCCCAAGAAGTAAAAAGCGGAGCGGTAGCCCGTCCTCTAGACTCAAAAAGCCTCTTGCCGTTTGCGCAACGGAGCGATAGCGCTGACAGAGCGTGGCGCTTAAATAAAAAAGAGCAAAACCGCCAGCGGCTTGCCGCAAGGTTTTGCGATAC
>JAIRQB010000159.1 GCA_031256695.1 Elusimicrobiota bacterium
CCGTGAACTGAATATAAGGATAAGACTTATCGTCTTTCCACATAGCGTTGAAATGCGGTTTTATTTTATTGATTAAATCTCTTTCTATTATTAAAGATTCGCGCTCTGATGCGGCTAAAATATAGTCTATATTTCGCATAGCCGATATTATTGCGGCAGATTTTGATTCTATATCCGCGTTAAAATACGAAGAGATTCTATTTCTTAAATTTTTAGCCTTGCCTATATAAATGATTTCACCGGCTGAACCGCGCATTATATAGACGCCGGGAAGTTTTGGTATCCCGTCTAATTTTTCATTTCTTTCTTTCATTCTAAAAACCGCCTAAAAATTGACGTATACCATAATTTTCAACTTTGCTTTAAGAGTTGTTTTATTTTTTCCCAACTGACATTTGAGCATTCAAAAGAAATTTTTATCAAATTCCCTTCATATATTTGGCTTTTTATATTTGAAAGAGAACGGATTTTGTTTAATAAATTTTGGCGACGGCAATCAAAAGTCAATTCTTTATATAAATGTTTAGGCTCTATAATCTCTTCTATTTTCTGCAGCATTTCGCCGGTTCCTTCTAAAGTCTTTGCGCAAATTATGCAAGCGCCTTCAGCCTTTAAGGCTGAGCGCCAAAAAACGTCCATCTTGTCGCTTTTATTGTAGACAGAAATAACAGGTATAGACTCTGCGCCGATTTCTTTTAAAACTTCTAAAACCGTCTGCTTTTGTTTTTCTCTATCTGGGCTTGAGCCGTCAATAATATGGAGTATGCAAGAGGCTCTTAAAATCTCTTCCATAGTTGAGCGGAAAGCCGCTATTAAATTATGAGGAAGTTTATTTATAAAACCGACTGTGTCTGTAAGCAAAATTGTCCGTCCATTAGGGAGTTTTATTTTTCTTGTGAGAGGGTCTAATGTGGCAAAAAGTTTGTCGTCGGCGTATACGGCGCTTTTAGACAATGCGGCAAGAAGCGTTGATTTGCCCGCATTTGTATATCCTGCTATAGCCGCTTCGGGCAAATCTTGTTTTGAGCGGTTTTTCCTTTGCGTATCTCTTCTCTGTCTAACTTTTAAAATTTCAGCGTCAAGGCGGGCTATTTGGTCTCTTAATTTTCTTTTGTCATCTTCTAATTTTTTCTCGCCTGGTCCGCGTCTCGTTCCTATTCCGCCCGTTTGGCTGTCTAAATCTATTTCGCTGTGAGATAGATTTGAAAGGCGGTAAGTTGCTTGCGCTCTTTCAACTTGCAATTTTCCCTCTTTGCTATGGGCGCGCATAGCGAATATATCTAAAATAACTCTCGTCCTGTCTATTACAATTTTGCCGACTTCTCTCTCTAAATTTCTCTGCTGTATCGGTTTTAAAAAATTGTCAAAAACTATAAGGTCTGCTTTTAATTCTTGCGCAGTTTCTTTAATCTCAAAGACTTTGCCTTTGCCGATTAAAAATGCAGGGTCGGGAGGATTTTTCTTTTGGATTATGCGACTAATGCAAGAAATGCCCGCCGTAGAGCAGAGATTTGTAAGTTCATTTAAAGAAATCTCCGCATCCTCTTTTGAGAGTTTATCTATTCCGAAAACTGATACTAAAACCGCTTTTTTCATTTTTGTTCCTTTAACGTTTAACTCTTAAGAGTAATTTGTCGGCGTAGCCGACACCAAGAAGTAAAGTCGGCAATACGCCGACAAATTACTCAAGAGTTGTTTGGCAGCGCAACCGACACCAAGAAGTAAAGTCGGCAATACGCCGACAAATTACTCAAGAGTTGTTTGGCAGCGCAGCCGACACCAAGAAGTAAAGTCGGCAATGCGCCGACAAATTACTCAATTAACTCTTAACTTCCTAAATTTATCAATTAAAAACCTTCACATCGCCTTTCACAAGATGCTGAATATTCATATCAATATTTTCTCTTATAAAAACATCTTGTATGTTTTCAAAAAGTTCTGAAGAGGTTGTTTGCATTAGCCTTTCTTCTGCGATATATACATTTAATTGATATTTAGCGCCGTAATCTGAAAGGTCTGTTTGAAGGACAAAAGGTTTAGGCTCTTGCAAAACATTTGGAGTTTTTAGAGCGGCTTCAATTAAAGCGGCATAGACTTTGCGCCAAGGGACGGAATAAGAAGCGGTAACTTCTTTATATATGATTAAGCCGTGTTCTTTAGCGGACTTCGTGTAATTGACAGTATAAGCCGTCATCATATTGGAGTTAGGTATTGTAATCACTTCGTTTTTTATAGTTTTTATGCGCGTCACAAGAGATGTTTTTTCTATTATGTCGCCCGTATTTTCGCCCATTTTTACTCTGTCGCCGATTTGAAAAGGACGCATATAGGTGATTACAAAACCAGACACTATATTATTGACTATTGAAGCCGAGCCGAGAGATAGAAGCAGCCCTATAAAAACAGACATACCTTTAAAAATATCTGAATTAGAATTAGGCAAATACGGAAAAATGCAAATTGCCGTAAAAATTAAAAGAGCGCCTCTCATTATATTGTATGTGGGCATAGCCCAATCGGGGTGAAAGTTTTTAAATTTTATTGTCTTGTCGTCTACTTTTAAAGCGGCGAGTTTCAAAGTTTTTGAAGCGACATAATAGATTGAAATGATTACCGCTATCACAAAAAGATTGGGTATATAATTCCAAAAAGACACGGCGAAACTTTTTAAAGGCAAGGCTATATAATTGGTAATTACCGCCGCTATTGAGCGCGTCTGCGGAAAAAGCCATAAAAGCGCCATAATGTCAACTACGGCTATTATCAAAAGAATGATAATCCTTGTAAATTTTAAAGCGTTTTCTATGATTGTCTGTTGTCTTGTAACGCCTAAAACCTTTGTAATTATAGGCGGGATTTTATCCTGCTCTTGATTTACTATATGTTTTAAACGCAAATAGAGATTGTTTATTTTTCTAAAAACAAATCTCGTCAAAATAAAAATAAGCAAAGCGAGAAAAACTCTAAATGCAAAAATCAGCCATTTCTTTCTTAAATTCTTGCCTGATTGTCCTTCTACGGCTTTCAGTATTATTTTGCGGTATTGATTAGCCGTTTCATCTTTACTCATCATTTCAAAATCCGCTTGTTTTGCGTCAACTGCAAAAACTATTTTGTCTTTGTAATAGATGTCGTAATTGTCTGAATTTTCATCTTTGACAATTATCAGCGAATCCGCTTTAAAATCCGCATCAGTTGATATTTCCTTAATATGATTAGAGACGATGACGGCTCTCTGCTCGGGCGACACTGAACCGATATGCCCCTCTATCGTAAATAAAACTTTGCCGAAGGGCGCTACGGCATTTAAAGGAATAGCGTCTTTTGAATCAACTTTCTGCGAAGCGCCGCCCGCGCTTTCAGATATAGCGACATTGCTTGATATGCGGGGCTGCGTATTTTCTGCCGTTTGAGAATAAGACGGCGAAAAAAGAATAAA
>JAIRQB010000166.1 GCA_031256695.1 Elusimicrobiota bacterium
TTTATTCTTTTCAAGATACTAAAACGCCCGTAAAAACAGCCGCCGCCTCTATGCTATTGCACGTGATTTTATGCCTGCTTTTGATGTATCCGATGGGCATATCGGGTCTTGCCCTTGCCACAGCCATTTCTTCTTATCTTAATTTGGCTATACTCGCATATATTTTGAGAAAGAAAATAGGAGCGCTCGGCATTCATAAAATAATAAAGACAATTTTGAAAACTGCCGCATCTGCCGCGCTTTCAAGCATCTCTGCTTATTTTTTATGCCGGGAACTTCCATTAAATATTTACCTGTCTGTTTTTATCTCTATTTTTGCCGCCGTTTTTATTTTTATAACGGCGTCTAAAATTTTGAAATCCGAAGAATTGGAAATTTGTCTAAATGCGCTCAAAAGGCAGTTGAAAGCAAAAAATTAAGGATTAAAAGTTAAAAGCGAAGAATCTATAAATATAAAGGCAACTCTAATTAAAAAGGAAAAACTATGGACAAAATCATTGTAAAAGGCGGCAAAAAATTAGAAGGCGAAGTGCAAATTTCAGGCTCTAAAAATGCAGCCTTGCCTATTTTATTTGGAACTCTCTTGACAGACGATGAGGTAACCGTTGAAAATGTTCCCTCTCTTGCCGACGTCAATACAGCAGTATCTTTTTTAAACTTTATCGGCAAAAAAACAGTTAAAAAGGGCGGCATTGTGCAAGGCTATAAATCTCAAAATTATCGGCACATAGCGCCATATGATTTGGTGAGAAAAATGAGAGCGAGCGTTTTGATAATGGGTCCTCTTTTAGCGAAACTCGGCAAAGTGGACGTATCTTTGCCCGGAGGATGCGCCATTGGGGCAAGACCAATAGACTTGCATTTGGAAGGATTAGAAAAACTCGGCGCAGAAATTGAAGTTGAAAACGGCTTTGTAAAACTCAATTCAAAAGGAAGGCTGAAAGGCGGCGCTATAAAATTTAGATTTGCAAGCGTAGGCGCTACTGAAAACATAATGCTTGCCGCCGTTTTAGCAGAAGGGCGGACGACAATAGACAATGCCGCAAAAGAGCCTGAGATAAAAGATTTGGCTGTCTTTTTAAATAAGATGGGCGCAAAAGTCAGAGGCGCGGGGACAAAACAAATTATTATAGACGGAGTTGAAAAACTCGGCGGCGTAAAACATTCCGTAATCCCCGACAGGATTGAAGCCGCCACTTATTTAATAGCGGCGGCAATTACAAAGGGGAAAATCCTTTTAAAAAATACAGAGCCTAAACATTTAAAATCTGTAATAGAGAAGTTGAAAAAAAGCGGAATGAAAATAGAGGAAGGCGCAGACTTCATTCTTGCGCAATGGATAGGCGCTTTAAAGCCTCAAAATATAATAACTTCAGTTTATCCCGGTTATCCCACGGATGTCCAAGCGCAATGGTGCGCTTTGATGAGCCTGACAAAAGGAAAATCCAAAATTAAAGAGACTGTTTTTGAAAATAGATTTATGCATATAGCGGAACTTTTGAGATTTGGCGCTAATTTAAGAATAGACGGAAATACAGTTTATGCCGACGGCATAGAAAGTCTCTCGGGGGCGCCGGTGATGGTCTCTGACTTAAGAGCAGGCGCCGCTTTAGTCCTTGCGGCTCTTGCCGCAAAAGGAAAAAGCGTTATATCGCGCATTTACCATTTAGACAGGGGCTATGAATGTTTAGAAAAAAAATTGAGAAAACTCGGCGCAGACATAAAAAGAGTTAAAAGTTAAATGAAATATTCGTCCGTCTTTTTGAAAACGCCGAAGTTCTGTCTGTATCGGCGATAACACTTTTTAAGTATTATCCCTATATTGTATTGACAGCAGAATTCTAAATACTGCAGGCTGCAGGGAAAATAATAGATGCATTGTGGGAATTTTTATATCCAAAACCTGCGCTTTGGTTTCGTTCTGAAATGTTTTTGACCGACGGGAATTTTATTTTCAGCGGCGGCAAAACAAGATATTGAGTTGAAAATCAAAAAAAACAAACAAAACAAAAAGCCCGCGGCAAACGCTTCGCGGGCTTTTATTTATTTCTTTTTATAAAAAATTCTATCAGACAAACTGTTTTGACTGCTCTGTTTTTGACGTCTGCAGGCGCAGACAAAAATTAAATGCGCAAGGCTAAACAAAGTTCGGCAGTTTTGCCTTAAAATAAAAAAACTCCGACGACTGGACTCGAACCAGTAGCCGATCGGTTAACAGCCGATTGCTCCACCATTGAGCTACGTCGGAATTTGAAAAGATTTTGCTTTGCCTTTCTTGCATTCAAAACTAACTTCTGCCGTAAAAACTGCGAGATTATACTTTTTTTATCTAAAAACTAAAAAACAGCCGCGGCAAATCAATGGAAAATCATTGCCGTCGCCTGCAATGCCGTGATTTAGAGAAATTATATGCCGCTATAATGAAACGCAATTATGATAAACTTAAAAAAACGTCGCCAAAAGCGTCTTTTAGGAAGGAATGAAATGAAAATAGTTTTTTCATCTAATACAAAGATAAAAAGAATTTGCCTATATTTTTTATTTTCTTTTCTGTTTTTGGAGTTTTTTTTGTCTTGCGTGTCAAAAAATAATTTAGAGCAACAAATGTCTGAAGCGCAAAAATATTATGCTGAAGGAGAATTCAGCAAATCTTTTGAGATTTATAAAAAAATTGCCGACAGGGAAAGCAAAATTGAAGCCTATCAAATGCTGTGCCATATGTATGGGCAAGGGCTTGGAATTGAAAAAGACCCTGAAAGAGCGGTTTTTTATTTTAACAAGATAAAGGATGCGGCTATTCAAAACAGCGCCGAAGCCCAGCATATCTTGGGAATTATGTATGAAAACGGCGATGGAACAGAAAAAAATATAGAGGAAGCGCTCTTTTGGCATCTGAAAGCCGCCGAGTCGGGAAATGCGGAGTCTCAATCTAATATAGCGTCTATTTACTATACAGGCGCCCTCGGAACGAGGAATTTTGCCGAAGCGCTAAAGTGGTATGAAGAAGCAGCCAAAAACGGAGACTTAAATTCCCAATATATGGCGGCTTCAATATATCTTGACGGAAATTCAGGTTTGCAAAATTACGAAGAGGCTGTAAAATGGAATATGCAAGCCGCAGACAGAGGATATGCTCCCGCGCAATATGAATTGGGAAGAATGTATTTTGAAGGCGAGGGCATAGAGAGGGATTATAAATCGGCTTTTTCTTGGTATGAAAAAGCGGCGCAGCAAGACTATGCAGCCGCTCAAAATGAATTAGGAATAATGTATCTTAACGGAACAGGAACGGAGCAAGATTATAAAGAGGCTTTGAAATTATTTCAAAAATCTGCAGGCGTCAATCCCCGCGCGCAAAACAATTTGGGCTGGATGTATGAAAACGGATTAGGGACGGACAAAGATTTTAAAGAAGCGGAAAAATGGTATGTGAAAGCGGCAGAAGCCGGCATTGCCGAGGCTCAATATAATTTAGGCAATCTCTATTATTTTGGCGATGGAATGGAGAAAAATCACAAAGAAGCGTTTAGGCTTTACAAAATGGCGGCGCAACGCGGGAATGCATACGCTATGTATAGGACGGGCGCTATGTATGAAAATGGCGAAGGCATAATGCAGGATTATGAAATAGCCGTCAATTTTTATTTAGATGCCGCAGAAAACGGCTATGCGGCGGCTCAAAATAAATTAGGCGATATTTATTTAAAAGGCGAGATTGCTCCGCAAGATTATGAGGAGTCTTTTAAATGGTTTTCTGAAAGCGCAAAACAAGGCAATGCCGCCGCCCAAAACAGCCTCGGAATAATGTATATGAACGGCTATGGAACGGTTAGAGATTATCAGGCGGCAGAAAAGTGTTTTCAAGAAGCGCTTGACAATAATTACTCAGAAGCCCGCGCCAATATGGAACTTTTAAAACGAAAAACGGGAAAGAGATAAAAAACAGAAACAGGAATGATGAGCGGACAAAATGTCTTGCCATTGAAAAAATATGCTCCAAATAAACAATTTAAATAAATCTTTTGGGACGCGCGCGCTGTTTAAAGATTTAACTTTAACGGTAAATCCTAAAGAGAAAATAGGTCTTGTCGGACGCAACGGCTGCGGCAAGAGTTCTCTCTTTAGGATTATTTTAAATGAGATGGATTTTGACAGCGGCTCAATCAATATCTCTAAAAATTACAAAATAGGATATTTAAAACAGAATATCTCTTTTAGCGAAAAAACCGTTTTGGAAGAAACCTCGCGCATTTTCGGCGGCGCAGAAAACGAGATGTGGAAATCTAAAAAAATCCTCTCAGGGCTTGGTTTTAGCGCTGCAGATATGGATGCAAATCCTTTAGAACTTTCAGGCGGATTTAAAATAAGAATAGAACTCGCCAAACTTTTGCTGTCGGATTCAGACCTTCTTTTGCTTGACGAGCCTAATAATTATTTAGACATTGCCGCAATAAGACATCTAAAAAATTTTTTAAAAGAATGGCAGAGAGAATTCATCTTAATTACGCACGACAGAATATTTATGGATTCTGTAATCACTCATTGCGCGGCAATTCACAGGCTTTCGGCAAGGAAAATAGAAGGACAGACGCAAAAACTTTATGCTCAAATAGCCAAAGACGAAGAGATTTATGAGCAGACCCGTAAAAATTTGGAGAAAAAAAGAAAACAGACTGAGATTTTTATAAGCAGATTTAGGGCAAAAGCGCGTCTGGCGGGTATGGTTCAATCGCGCATTAAAACATTGCAAAAACAAGAGAATGCAGAAAAATTAGAATCTATAGAAGATTTAGAATTTTCTTTTTCACGCCTGCCTTTCCCCGCAGCCAAAATGCTTGATGTCAATAATTTAATCTTCGGATATTCGCCGGAGCGCATCTTGATTGAAAATTTAAATTTTCAAGTTTTGAGAAAAGAAAGAATTTGCATAGCCGGGAAAAACGGCAAGGGAAAATCCACTTTGCTAAAACTTCTATACGGCGCTTTAAATCCTTTGAGAGGCAATATCAAATGCCATCCCGAACTTAAAATAAATTATTACGCTCAATCGGATATTGGAACGCTAAATCCTTTAAAAACCGTTTTTGAGGAAATTATTTCATCGGACTCGTCCTGTCTTCCGCAAAAAGCGCGCGATATAGCGGGTTCTATGATGTTTAGCGGTCAAGATGCTTTAAAAAAAATTTCATTGTTAAGCGGCGGGGAAAAAGCGAGAGTTCTTTTTGGAAAAATTTTGGCGTCTCCGGCGCATCTTTTGCTTTTAGACGAACCGACAAATCATTTAGACATAGAGTCTGTTCAAAGTCTGATAGACGCTATAGATGAATTTGAAGGCTCTATTATTTTGGCGACTCACAATGAAGAAATTTTATACGGCATAGCGCAAAAGTTAATCGTTTTTGACGGAGGAAGAGTTTTTTTCTTTGACGGCGGTTATGAGGATTTTTTAAATTTTCGCGGATGGGAAGGCGAGAATTTCAGCGCTTTAGAATTAAATAGGAACAGCAAAAAAGCCGCTGGAACTGCAAATACTGTCTCATCGTCAGACCCGTCTCAAAAGCGGAAGTTAAAATCCCGCTTGATACAGGAAAAATCTAAAAATATAAATCCGCTAAAAGAAGAAATTGCCGCCATAGAAAATAAAATAAGAACTCTTGAAATAGCGGCTGATGAAAACAATAAAACTCTCATTCAAGCCTCATTGGATAAAAACATAGAAGTTCTATCACGTCTTCCTAAAACGATAAAAGAAATGCATTTTGAAATTGAGGCTCTATATTCCGCCTTGTCTGAAAAATCTTATGTTTTAGAAATGAAAGAAAAATATTACAGCCAAGAAATAAATAAGTTGAGTTAAAATTTTGCATTTTTAAACCGCGGCAAAAGGAAAAATAAAAATGGATTTTTCTATTTACACTTTAGTTCTGCTCGCTCTCGCTGCAGTCTGCACGGGAATAAATAAAACGGGTTTTCCCGGTTTTGGCGTGATAGTGGTAGTTATGCTTCCGATGATTATGCCCGCTAAAGTTTCAACGGGCTATTTGCTTCCGCTTTTAATTTTCGGCGACATCATCGCCGTCTTGTATTGGCGACAGAACGCTTTGTGGAATATAGTTTTTAAACTCGTCCCTTGGATTTTTGCCGGCATAATAATAGGTTTTGCCCTTATGAATATAATCCCCGACAATTATTACGGGCATTTTTTAGGCGGGATAGTCGTTGTTTTATTTATTTTTGATTTTATAAGACGCTATTTTCACATACCGATACCGATGGGAAAACCAATAATCACCGCTTTTCTTGGAATTTTGGCGGGCATTATGACTATGATGATAAATGCGGCTGGTCCAGTTGTGATTATTTATCTTCTCGCTATGAATATCTCTAAAGAAAATTTTATAGGCACTTGCGCTTGGACATATTTTATATGCAATTTGGTAAAAGTCCCTTTCAGTTATGCGCAAGGGCTTATTACGCTTGAATCGCTTTCGCTTAATTTAAAATTTTTGCCTTTTGTTTTGCTGGGAGGCGTTTTGGGCATAGTTTTTATGAATAAAGTTCCGTCAAGAATTTTTAATGTCATAACTTGGCTTATAGCGTTTTTAGGCGGAATAAGATTATTTTTTAGTTAGATGCAATTTTGCGCCGTAAAAAATAAAAAAGAGCGGAAGTATTTTTACTCCGCTCTTTTTTTATTTCATCATTTCTTATTTAGCATTCCGCATAAAATGATGCGGTTTTAGGATATGCCTATTTCCTTAAATTTTTCAACAATTTTCACGGCTATTTCTTCGGGCTTTCCGCTGAATTTTTCTCCGCCGCTCCTTTGAGGCGGAGTAAAAATTTTCATAACTTGAGTAGGCGAGCCGTTTAAACCGATTTTTTGCAAATCCGCTCCGATGTCTGCGGCTGTCAAAGTTTTTATAACCGCTTTTTTAGCAGCCATTTTGCCTTTTAGCGAAGGTATGCGCGGAGTATTTATTTCTTTTACAACAGTCATTAAAAGCGGAAGTTGAGATTCTATGATGTCATATCCGTCTTCCATAAGTCTTTGAACTTTAATTGTCTTCTCGTCTATGCTTTCAATTTTTTTGATATAAGCAATATGCGGAATATCCAGCGCTTCGGCTATGCCGGGTCCGACTTGCGCAGTGTCGCCGTCAGTCGCTTGTTTCCCGCAAAAAATGATGTCAAAGCCTCCAAGCGATTTTAAGGCGCTTGCCAAAGTAAATGAAGTAGCCAAAGTGTCGGCTCCGCCGAAAGCCCTATCGCATACTAAAACGGCATTGTCTGCTCCTCTTGAAACAGCCTCTCTTAAAGCGCTTTCCGCTTGAGGCGGTCCCATTGTAATTACGGTTACAATAGAGCCGGGTATTTTCTCTTTAAGCCTGACTCCTTCTTCAATAGCGTATTCGTCAAATGGATTTATAATAGATTCAACTCCTTCTCTTTTGAGCCTTCCTGTATCTTTGTCAATTTGAACATCGGTTGTGTTAGGCACTTGTTTAATACAAACAATAATATTCATTTTATTCTCCTTTCAGATTTTCAAAACTAATTTTTATTTTTGCGGCATTTTTGAATTTATTAAAGCGTCAAATTATATTGTTCCAAAAAGCCTATCTCCCGCATCGCCTAAACCGGGGACTATATAGCCTTTATCGTTTAATTTTTC
>JAIRQB010000206.1 GCA_031256695.1 Elusimicrobiota bacterium
TTTTGCTCTTTTTTATTTAAGCGCCACGCTCTGTCAGCGCTATCGCTCCGTTGCGCAAACGGCAAGAGGCTTTTTGAGTCTAGAGGATGGGCTACCGCTCCGCTTTTTGTTTCTTTGAATGCGGCTCTATCGCCCTGCATCTTTAGTTTCGCGCAAACTTCAAAAATTTCAGGCGCCGACTTCGTCGCTGTTTTCTTGGTTTTGCGGGCTGAAATTTTTGAGAATAATGTATCGCAAAACCTTGCGGCAAGCCGCTGGCGGTTTTGCTCTTTTTTATTTAAGCACCCCGCTCTGTCAGCGCTATCGCTCCGTTGCGTAAACGGCAAGAGGCTTTTTGAGTCTAGCGAACGGGTTGCCACAATGCCGTCAGTGTCGTAAACGCATAGCGCGCCGCAATCCATTTTTGTCTTTTCTATACTGTTGTTTCCCTTCATTTTTAACTTTTCTCTTTTAACTTTTAACTCTCTGCTATTCATATCTTTACACTCCATAAAACTAAAAATAATGATTTTGCGTAGATTTGCTGTTGTAATAATATATTTCAATATGTTTGAAGTATAAAACAATTTATTGCTGTAAAGCAAATAAAATAAAAAAGCAGACAGCAAAAAATGCTGTCTGCTTTTTTTTATTTTTAGAATGTCTTGCTTTTAATCTTTAACTTTCAAATTTTTAACTAATTTATAGCCTCAATGAGCGCTTTGCTTGGGCGGGCAATTACTACGCTGCTGACTATGCCGCCGTCTTCAGCCATCTCATTTTTTGCCGCTTTTTCAGCCGCTTCAACATCGCCCAATTTGCCCGTAAAAAAAACTTCGCCCTTGCCGCCTAAACCCCTCGCAAGCCTAATTTCAAGCAATCTGACATTAGCCGCTTTTGCGACAATATCGCCTACTTTTACGGCTGAAACCGCCGCTATAGTCTCTACAAGACCTAAAGCCTCAATATCTTCTGCTCCCAAAAGAGTGCCTGTTATAGCGGGCATAACTGTTTCTGAAATATTTGGTATCACATAACTGCTAATTAAAAAAGTGTCTCCGACTTCAACAGCGCGTTTAACAGATGTCCCTACATTTGCGACTTCTCCGCTTACGATAGCGATGTATTTGCCGGGGCAAATAGGCGCTGCAAACACCAATTCTATTTCAGAGGCTTTCAGCATTTCATCAACAGCATAAACCGCCGCAGGTATTGTTTTAAATTCAACAAGTCCTAATGCTTTTTTCATAATTAACCTCTCTCTATAATAATAACGTTTTTATCCGCTTTGCTGATTGTCCCGTCAATGCTGGCATAAATATCCGCGCCTAAAGCGCCGTTTGGGACAGCGGCAATTTTGTCGCCTATTTTAACTTTCTCTCCTGCGGCTATTATCGGCTCGCAAGGAGCGCCGAAACTCTGCCGCATAGATAAAACAACTTTTGAAATTTCTTTTTTATATTCGCTCAAAGGAGCGTCATTGTGATAATACTTTGCTATACCTAATTGCCTGACAAGTTTTTCTGTAGGATAACGGCGGAATTCTCTAAACTGATTTACTTTTTCAGGGACATTATGATGAGGATTTTTAATGCCCGCTTGGCTTAAGCGTTTTTTTAACTCTTGATGCAATTTCCAAGGTTGCAATTGCATAATGCAACCGTATTCGCATAGACGGCATTCGCAACATAAAAAAGCCTCTGTTGCCGCAGCATCTTTTTCGCAAGTGGAATTATAAGAGGCGAGCCTCATAAGTTTGTCGGGGCGCAATTTATGCCCTAACATCATACGGGGACAAACCTCAGTGCATAACATACAGTGACAACAAGCGGTTTTGGCTATCTTTAACATAGAACTTATAGGACGCTCTTTTGCAATAATTAAAGGATGATTTGCTGAAAGAACTATTATAGCCTTTGAAGTTTTGATAACCGATGCGTCTAAATTGCGCTGAACTTTCCCCATCAAAGGACCGCCGTCTATTAAAACAGGGTCTGAAACTGTTGCGCCGCCGGCTTCTTCTATCAATTCTCTAAAACTAATGCCTATAGGAACTTTGAATGTTTTAGGGTTTTTGACATCGCCGTTTACTGTGATATATTTCTCTGTTACAGGTTTATCATCTAAAGCATTGCCTATATTTAAAAGCGTCTCGGTATTTACTACTACGGCGCCGACATTTAAAGGTATGCCGCCCTCCGGGACAATGCGGGCGATTGTTTCATAAACAAGAGTTTGCTCATCGCCCATTGGATAAGCGTTTGGCAAAGTTTTAACCGTTATATTTTGATATTTAGAAACCTCTTTATTTAAAGATTCAAAAGCCTTGTGATACTTTTCTTTAATTGCAAAAACGGCATATTTTGCATTTAAGTTGGATTTGATGATGTCTAATGTTTTAATGAGCGCAGGCGCATAGAGAGCGGCAAGTTGCTGGTCAACTTGAATGAGAGGCTCGCATTCTACGCCGTTTACAATAATATATTCCGGTTTGGCATTTAATTTAAATGATGTCGGAAAACCGGCGCCGCCCGCCCCTACAACTGCCGCAGATTTAATTTTATTTATGAATGTTTCGTCCATTTTTATTTCCTGTTTTCACTTTCTCGCTTTTACGACCTTTCTATATTCTATTTTCCAAAAATTAAAGTCTTTATTACTACGGGGACTACGCGCCCTTGTGAAACGGGCATCCCTATATCTATATAATCGCCGTTTTCAACAGTGATGCTGTCTATCACAATAAATTTTTTAGAGGGAAAAGCATTCATCAAAGAATATCCAAGCGACTTTGCCATATCGTTGTCAACTATAATGATTACGGCATTGTCAGTTTTTAAATAAGAAGACATTCCGTCTATAATTTTGTTTGTGAGTTCTTTTATTAAAGCAAAAGACGGATTGTGAATGCCTTTAAAGCCAACGGCTAATTGCTGAAGTTGCCCTTTGTCATCTTTAAACCATTCAATTTTTTCAGCAAGACGGGCAGAAAAAAGTTTGAAATTGTCCGCCTCATCTTCAGGCGTCATTTTAACTATCGGTATATTCTGTATAGGGAAAAGAGAGAGGTCGCTCCAGGCTATAGTTGAACCGCTTATATCCATTGAATTTGAGCCTGCGCCTACGACAGTAGCCCTTATAGTCTCTTTTGCTTCAAACCTTTTTATTTTAGACAGATGGGCATTATTTCTTATCGCTTTTCCTAAAAGAACGCCTATATCAGAATACGGAAACATATCTTTTGAGACATAATCATTGTAGATAAAATCAGCCACTCCGCCGCTAAAAACCATACCGTTTAAATCTAAATCCGTTCTTTTTAAAGGATGAGCGGTAATAAATAAATCTAAATCTTGCGTTTTAGGCATTTGCCCAAGCGACTGTGCGATAATATCTGCAAATTTTGAACACAGAATTTCTAAATCTCTTACAGAAGCCGTCCTGCCCTCTGCGATTGAAAGACCTAAACTTTTTGAAAGAGTTATTACTTTTTGAGCCGCGTATATCACATTTAAATTTTTTGAATCAATAATAATTTGACGCCCGCCTATATCAAGGCAAGATGTATCTATTGGATAGCCGTCTTTAAAGACGCCTATATTGGTAGTTCCGCCGCCGATGTCTATATTTACTATGGATTTGTTAAAAAGAGTTTTGGATAGTTCAGAAGCGCCTGAACCGCGTCCTGCAAGAATTGATTCTAAATCTGAACCGGCTGTGGCTACGACAAAATCGCCCGCTAAACCGCTTAAAGTATTTGTAACCGCTCTGCTGTTTTCTTTTCTTGCGGTTTCGCCCGTAATAATTACAGCGCCTACTTTAATATCTTTAGGCAATAATGAGGCTTTTCTATATTCATTTTCAACAATAGAACGGACTTTGACGGCGTCAATAGTAGAACGGTCTATAAGAGGCGTGAAATAAATGCCGCCTTTATAGATTACTTGCTTATTTACAATTTTGATTCTCGGCACTGAAACGACTGATGCGATATTTTCAATTTCAATACGGCTGAAAATAACTTGAGTGGTGGTGGTGCCAAGGTCAATGCCTACGCTAAGCAAAGTTTCGTTCATAATTAACCTCTGTCTTTATTGCTTAAAAAGGAATGCTGTTTGCTGTTTGTTTGAAGGAACTTGCGATGGCGGCGTCTAAATGCCCGCGCTTGATGAAATGAAATTTTTGGGTAGATATTTATATGTCAAAATATAAAAGAGGCTTGATAATCTGTTGAGCGCTTCAATAATATCATTGCGGGTAATATCTCCATTCGCATCTTTAAACGCCGTTATAGCCGCAAGTTCTGTTTCTCTACTTCTTGCCCTTAAAAGATTCAACCTAACGCTTAATGCCCCCATTTTACTTTCTGCAAGAATATGACGATGCCCATAATACTTAAAAGGATTGTGAGACCTTTCTCTCAAATCATTAGACGATAACCCAAGAATTTTGAAATCCTCTCCTAACGGCTCTTTTCTATACTCGCACGGGAGCAAATGCCTAATAAAACTTAAAATTTCTTGTAAATCATTCACAAAAGCGCTGTTGTTTTTTTGCATTCCTAAACTTTGAGCCTCAATAATCTCAGCGACTAAAATATCAAGTTTGCCGCGCCAAATTATTATTGGATGGTCTTTGCAGACTAACTGATTCCCGTAAAGATGAGTCATTGACTCGGGCTTTTCATCAAGAACTTCTCCGCTTGGAGACAAAAATTGCCGTTTTTTCTTATTTTGCTCATTGCTATTTTCAGCGCCGCCTTTATTGATTTTCGCTTCTTTCATATCTAAACAATCAGAAAATTGCGCATCTTTGGAATATTCAACGGCAATACTTCTCATCTTAAGCAATTCTGCCGCAGCAGGAGTGAGGATAGAGTCTAATGGAATACTGACAGATTTAATATCCTCTTTACGCTTAATGATATTTTTGATGTCTTGCTCTGTAATTGGTCTCATATTTTAAACACCTAAACAGGAATTTTTTGACGCAATTTACGCAAAGCGTAAACCAAAACAGATTACTGATTTGCCCAATCAGCAGGATAAACTATATAAATAAATCTTGCAAAATCAGGGGCGCTAAACTGTATAGTAGAACCTTTGGGTATCATTATTGCATCGCCTTTATTGCCGACAACTTTCCGTCCGTCAATTAAAATTTCTAAAGTCCCGTCAATGACATAATCCACTTCATCATAATTGAGCGTCCATTTAAAAGCGGTATGGTCCATTTCCATTACGCCAAGCCCTAAACGGGGACTTTCCTCTAAAGTTAGACAATCTTTGAGCAATACTTTATCGCCGGGTTTGCCCGTGTCAAAAGGTTCAGGCTTTATTGCGGGAAGACGGATAGATAAAATACCGCTTTTGTCTATATGCTTAATGCCGTCGCTTTTACAACAAGACGAACCTGCGCTTTCGCTGACAATATCCGTCAATACTTTGCGAACTACATTTTTGAGATTATTTATATCAATATCATTCATTTTTTCACTCCTAATACTAGGCGGTGTAAATTGCGTTTATAACGCGAATGGCACAAACAACGCATCAATATAACACGGCAAAATACACCGCCCATATATTGTGAATCTTAAGATTTTATCGTTTTTTCTCCCTTGGGAGTGATGAAATAAGCGATGATTACCGCTGTTATTCCACCGGTAAGTTTACCAGCGATCACGGCAGCTATCATATTCTTATCAATACCCGCCGTAAAACCGAGATGGTCGCCAAAAACGAAAGCAGCGCTAACTGCAAAAGCGACGTTTATAACCTTACCTCTGTCGTCCATATTTTTCAAAATGGAAAACATCGCTATATTATTTGCAAGAGTAGCAACCATACCCGCCGCGGCGTCTTTGTTCATCCCGAGCAAATCGCCCACCTTTTCAAGCGGCCCGCCCAAATATCTGGTTAAGAGATATACTAAACTAAAGGCTCCCGCAAGAAACACAGCTATACTGCCGACTATAGCAAAAGACTCGCTTATCGGAGTCATACCTTGTATAAGAGTAATGTTACCTCCAGTGGCGCCCTCGACTCCGGCTATAATCAAAGCAATGGTAAGAAATGCTACTACGAATTTTCCAAACCACAAAAACAAAGTTATCATAAATTTTTGGGCAAGACCTAACCCAAGCGCTACTAAAATAGCAAAAATGATAACTGGGATAAGATTTTGCAACATCCAGCCAAAACCATATCCTGCGACCGCTCCTCCAGCTAGACAACCTAAAGGAATTGTTATAAATCCTATAAGTATGCCTTTTGCAAGAAAAGGGCGGTCATTCATATCAATGATTCCAAGCCCTACAGGGATAGAGAACACAACTGTCGCTCCCATCATAGAACCTAAAATCAACCCGGCAAAACGTCCTGCATCCAATGCCTCTTGGCTAGCGGCAGCCATATTTGTTAAATCAACCCCCGCCAAAGACATAGCAAGCGGATACCCGCCCATATCATTTGCAAGAATAGACGTTGCAAACATAGCAGGACTTGCCCCTACCAACTGGAAAATGGGCGCTAATATAGGCTCTAAAACTCTGCCTAATACAGGCGCTATACAGATAGCGCCAGCCATACTCATAGTTAGAGCGCCCATTGCCATAAAGCCTTCTTCATACTTAATACCTAAACCAAACTTCTTTCCTAAAAAATAATCAACTCCGCCAACTGCCATTAGAATAAGCATAATGTATAGAATAATATCATTTATACCCATTTGAGAATCCTCCGCATTTAGTTTATGCAATGCTTATTTAAGCAATGCTTCGTCTACTTCTACCGAATCTATAATCCCTACTACTGCCGCATCTATAGGCGTATCGCTCTCTTTTAATATATTGCGCGTCATTGAGCCTTTGACTATCAAAACATCTTCGCCTATGCCTGCCCCGATAGTATCAACAGCGACTATATTTTCTGTTGATTCGCCGTTTTTCGTTTGAACTACGAGCAACTTATAGCCGCCTAATCTATCATCTTTCTTTGTAGCCCAAAGGTTTCCAAGTACTTTTGCAATTACCATAATAAACCTCTTTTTGCTTACGTTTTAATCACATTTATCCGCATTTTGAGAATATAATCCATAGCAAGCGGAGTAATAATGTCACTTGAGGCGACAGAAAAACTCTGACCTGCTCCGCCGGATGCCGGACAAGCGTTTTGTATATCAAGCACGCTTATAACGCGCTTTTTCACTTTGCCTTGCGTATTAGAATATATCGGCGCGCTTTGACCGCACGGCTGAGATGAAACGCTTTGAGAGCAACACTTGTTGCCGGATAATTCTCCGCTCTGCAGACGTTTCAGCAATTCTTTTGTAATAAATTCTACTAATTCCTCTGTAACCACCATAACGCACCCCTTTTAATCCATCGGCTTAAAACTTACGGCTATGCCGGCAGGCGTTACTAAAATAGGCACTGCGCTGACGACAGTCTTAATCTTCGTTTGGGATTCTACAATGCCACATATTCCCATTGCCGCCGAAGTTCCTCCGACAAGATATATTTCGCTTACATTAAATCCTTCTAACCCATTCTTGATAATTGTCCCCATCTTTTGCAAGACAGGAGCGACTACCGCAAGATTAGATTTCCCTTTTCCCGGCTCTTGTTTTAGTTTCTCGGCTTCCTCAAAACTTATTCCGTAATGACCCGCAAGAACCAAACTGACATGGGTCCCGCCCGTAGGCTCGTCAAAAGTGTGTATCACTTTTCCGTCTTGCACTACTGCGACGCCCGTTGTGCCACCGCCAATATCTACTATGGCGCCGTTTTTTACTCCAAGCACTAAATTGGCTGCGCTCGGTTCGTCCATAACTACTGTCGTTTCAAGCCCTGCGCCATATGCCACATACTTATGAGTGTCAGTGTCTCTGCTTGAAGTGCCGGGCGGAACGGCAATAGCCGTTTGCGTCAGTTCAACTCCCAACGTCTTTTCTAATGAATTTTTCAAATTACGGGTGATAGCCATCGCCTTGCCATAATCTACTACCAAACCATCTTTTACTACTTGGGCAAATTCTCTTGCAACTGCAAGAGGGCGATTATTTTTGCCCAAAACAACTAAAACAATTGAAGCCGTCCCAAGGTCAAGCCCAACTTTGAGAGGCTCTCCATCTTCAGGCTTTAAAGGATTTATAAGAGTTTCTTCTAATTTCAGCAAAAACTCTTCGGGATTTTTCAAAAAATCATTTTCCATCATTTCGCTCTTTGAATAATCCTCTATCCCTGTTTAGGAAGAATCATTTCAACTTCGCCATGAGGACGAGGTATGACATGAACGCTTACTAATTCGCCTATTCTGCCTGCAGCCGCCGCGCCGGCATCTGTCGCCGCTTTCACCGCGCCTACATCTCCGCGAACAAAAACTGAAACCAACCCGCCGCCTACATGAACTTTGCCGGTTAGAGACACATTTGCCGCTTTCACCATAGCATCAGCGGCTTCTATCGCCGCTACTAAACCTTTTGTTTCAATCATTCCTAATGCTTGCTGTGTTTCTGCCATTTTAATCGCCTCCTTATTTTGAAACTTTTAACTCCTAACTACAATTAAAACTATTTTAAATCAACCTCTACGTCTTATTCTGCCGAACTTCCCTGTTTAGGAAGAATCATTTCAACTTCGCCGTGAGGACGAGGTATGACGTGAACGCTTACTAATTCGCCTATTCTGCCTGCAGCCGCCGCGCCGGCATCTGTCGCCGCTTTCACCGCGCCTACATCTCCGCGAACAAAAACTGAAACCAACCCGCCGCCTACGTGAACTTTGCCGGTTAGAGACACATTTGCCGCTTTTACCATAGCATCAGCGGCTTCTATCGCCGCCACTAAACCTTTTGTTTCAATCATTCCTAATGCCTGCTGTGTTTCTGCCATTATCATTTCCTCCTATATCTAAATAATTGAGCCGTTTTTTAGACTCTTTACTACCGTTGCTATTAGTATTGACAGTTCTTCTTTACTGAGATTTAGTCCTACTGTAGAACTCTGAGTATTTACGCCCTCTGCTTGCGAAATTTGGCTCTGCCCTCTCAATTCCTCTATTTCTCTAACTCCATATGCTATGCGCCGTATATTTATAAGATGCAAAGGACTGATATTGTCAGAACTTGCATTCTTTCCTACTGCGCCACATCCGAGCGTAAGAGAAGGAACAAGATTGGTCGTAGCTCCCACTCCAGCAAGAGCCGCAGGCGAATTGACTATTAAACGCGAAACGGGTTTCTTTAAGCCGAATTCGCAAATAACTTTTTCATCACGCGAATGTATGCTCATAGTATGACCCGCGCCCTCGGCGTTTAAAATTTCAATACAACGCTCGCAGGCTTTTTCCCAATTTTCCTCAACATAAAAACCCAAAACCGGCATAAGTTTTTCTTTTGAGTATGGGAATTTTGGACCTACGCGCGTTTCTTCGCCAAGCAAAACCCGCGTCCCTTTTGGAACGCTAATGCCAGCCGCCTTTGCAATATACTCGGCAGGGCGTCCGACAAGTTTGGCATTCATTGTTCCGCCGGGTCCCATAAGTATTTTTTCTACTTTTTCAGAATCCCCGGGCGGCAAGAAATACCCGCCTTGTCTTTGAACCTCGTCCATTACCTCTTTGCGTATACAGGCTTCAGTCACAATAGATTGTTCTGAAGCGCAAATTGTTCCGTTATCAAAGGTTTTGGAATCAAATATCCTCTTTACAGCCAAAGGAATATCAGCGCTTTTTTCTATAAAAGACGGTCCGTTTCCTGGTCCGACCCCGAGAGCCGGCGTGCCAGAACTGTATGCCGCGTGAACCATAGCGCTACCGCCGGTCGCAAGTATAAGCGAAATATCTTTGCTCCTCATAAGGCAATCCGTAGCCTCTTTTGTAGGAGTCGGTATTACGCTTACCAAATCCGGCGAAAAACCTTCTCTTTCTATTGTTGCCCTTATAATTTTTACCGTAGCCAAAATAGCGTTTTTAGCGCTTGGGTGCGGAGAAAATATAATAGCGCAACCTGCTTTAAGAGCAATAAGAGACTTGAAAATAGTAGTTGAAGTCGGATTTGTTGAAGGAATAAGACCCGCTATCACGCCTACAGGCACTCCCACTTCAATAATTTTGTTTTTGTCATCTTGATTGATAACTCCAACAGTTCTGATGTCTTTGATATATTCATAGACGCTCTTTGAAGCAAAGAGATTTTTGATAACTTTATCTTCCCATTTTCCGAACCCAGTCTCTTCATTTGCGAGTTTAGCAAGAGGAATTGCTTGCAACTCTGTCGCTTTTGCAACAGCGGTTACGAGTTTATCTACAGTTGATTGATCGCATTCTTTATAAAGAGACTGCGCTCTTTTAGCAAGACTGATTAAATCTCTTGTTTCTTGCACTGAAATAAGATCAATATCGTGAAGTTCCACTGTATTTCTCCTAATTATTTTCTGTTGCCGCGCCGTCTCGCCCTGCGATTTCTATTTTTTGGATTGAATTTTTGCTGGGCTTGACTATTGCTGTTGACTTGCTGCGCTGGCAATTTTTGAACTTTTTCTTCAATATCTGCTTTCTTTTGCGCCTTGTTTTCAATTATAGGCAAAACAGGCGCTGTTTGCTTTTTCTCTTCAATAGGCGGCTTTATTTTATCTTCCACAATGGGAAAAGTTACTTTGCTTTCAACAGTAGGCAAAGGTAACTTGCTTTCTGCTATCGGCAAATCTGTTTTAGTTTCCTCAAGCGATAAAGCGGTTTGTTTAGGTTTTGGCTCAGATGCTGCGCTTTTAGGCGCATTATTTGTTGCCACCGCTTTTTTCTCTTTCATAACTGCCGTAACTTTAGGCTTATTTTCTTGTGGGAAAACATTTGAAAAACCGCCGCTTGGAGGATTCGTTCCATTGTCAATGATAGACCAAACTTCATCGGCAAGACGCGGAATGAGGTGAATTGAGCCGACCGCATTCATCCGCTCCAACACTGATTTTGCGGCATCAAGAGCGGCTCGCATAGCGCCTACATCGCCAATTAAAGTGACGGCATTTAAACCGCCACCTACAAAATAACTGGCTTTAAGAGTTACTGAGGCGCATTTTATTGCGCTATCAACTGCTTCAATAAGACAAGTGCGTCCCTCAGTTTCTATGATACCAAGCGCTGAACCTTTCACTATATCCTCCTTCGCCTAAACGAAAGCCTGCCTATTTACTTGAAATTTAGTATGCCGTCGGATTGTCGGCGATAAATTTTACCGCTTCGGCAAAAGCATCACAGGCAGCCTTACAAGCAGACTGACTCCCCGTCAAAAGACCGCCGCCAAAATTCGTTTCAGAAGGCGGTCCGTAAAATGCGGCAAGTTTTACATCTGCCGCTTTTAAAGCCGCATCTAAAGAATACATCGCTTCCAAAGGCGCCGCTATAAGATACGCTATAGCATCGCCTTCTTTTACGCCGGCTATTTTTGACAAATAACTGCCCGTGCGGGAAATGCAATGAGCATAATAGGGAATAGTATTGTCTTCATTGGCGGACACAAACCACGCTTCCTCATTTACAAATTGCGTAATTACATTGAGACCGCTTCTGACTTCAGCGGGATTTGGACCTGCTATAATCCCTAAAATTTCACCCGCCAATTTGGTATTTGCATTTGCCGCGCCTGCATAAAAGGACCTGGCATATACAACCTCAACATCGGCTTTTTTTGTAGCCTCGTCAAGAGCCGTATACGTCACATCATCGCAATCTGCCGTGACAAGCCCCAAACTCTTCTGTCCGGGTTTAAGTTTAAAACTTTCAATTAAATCCGGGCTTACATTTGGGATAATTTTTACTGCAAGGATTGAAGCCTTTAATGGATCATTTTTAGCCATTTTATTTCACCTCATTTTTTAAAGTTTTAGATCTATGCCGCTTGTTTTGGTATCAAGCATTTTCTTGATAATATCGGCAATATATCCGCCCGCCTCAACGGCAGGAGTTCCGCCTTTATGAATATTTGAAACCACAGTCCTTCTGGCTTCAGGCATATCCACAGTAGCCTTATACGCCATATAGGCTGACATACTTTCTGCTGTAAGCAAGCCGGGGCGTTCGCCGATAAGAGTCACTATAACTTCCGCTCCAGTAGCCTCAGATATTGCATCTTGAGCGCCTACGCGTCCGTATTGAACAAAGAAAGGCGCAGAAGGTTTGATGCCGTGCCTCTGCAAACCATCGCTGATAGCCTTATACGTATCCATAGCATTAGTCAAAACAGCAGTTGTAGAAAGACCGTCTGCTATATAAATGACTACTTTATTGTTGCCACCGACGCAACTCTTAATTTTTTGGAGTTCGTCAGAAGTGAAACGGCGACCGAGGTCAGGTCTTGTAAGATATGTGTCT
Source organism: Elusimicrobiota bacterium (assembly GCA_031256695.1). Classification (GTDB taxonomy): domain Bacteria; phylum Elusimicrobiota; class Endomicrobiia; order Endomicrobiales; family Endomicrobiaceae; genus JAIRQB01. The sequence continues at coordinate 12,347 of JAIRQB010000206.1, forward strand.
TTATTGTCGCATTCTGTTTTAAAACGCTCCAAATTATTGCTCTTTACCCAATCCTCTGATACATCTGTAAATACTGCGTCCATAGCAGTGGCGTGGTCGGCGCGGAAACGCAATAATGTTGAAGTAAGATAGCGCGGACCTGCGCGCCATACTGCGATACGAGCCGGCGATACTTTTCTCATAGCCTTTAAAGCGTCAAGATTATGAGGATTTGGAACATTGATAATTTCTTTCAAGTCAATAGTTCCTAAATCAGGCAACATTTCGCCATTGTCGGCTTTAGAGGCTTGAGCGCTATAAGCGGGAGCAGATGAAGCGCCACTTTTGCCACTCATTTCAGTCAATATCATCTCTACTGCTTTTTTAAGTTCGGATTCTGAAATCATTATTATTACCCCCTTCGGCAGATAACGTTAAACTAAACGTTATATCCGCCAGAATTTAAATAAAAATTGACGGATCGCCTGCGCGTTCCGTTAAACGTCCATTTTCCAAAATACCCATTTTCTCGCACCAAGCGGCAAATTCAGGGATAGGCGTAAGACCGAGCAACTGTCTTAAAGACGGCGCATCGTGATAACTTGTGCATTGATAGTTCAACATCACATCGTCGCCGTGAGGAATGCCCATAAAATAATTGCATCCCGCATTAGTTAAGAGTATTGCAAGGTTTTCTACATCATTCTGGTCTGCTTTGGCGTGATTTGTATAACAGGCATCGCAACCCATTGATATGCCGGTGAGTTTCCCCATAAAATGGTCTTCAAGACCCGCTCTTATAATTTGTTTGGAATTATAAAGATACTCAGGTCCTATAAAACCTACAACTGTATTTACGAGGAAAGGGCTATATCTCTTTGCAAAGCCGTAACAACGCGCTTCCATTACAACTTGGTCTGCGCCAAAATGAGCATCGGCTGACAACTCAGAACCTTGCCCTGTTTCAAAATACATAACATTAGGTCCTACGGCAGTGCCTTGGTGCAAAGCCAAATCATATGCTTCGTCCATAATAGCCATAGAAATGCCAAAAGCTTCGTTTCCTTTTTGACTTCCTGCTATGCTTTGGAAAATAAGGTCGGTAGGGGCGCCTTTTCTGATAGCCGCCATCTGGTCTGTTACGTGCGCTAAAACGCAGATTTGGGTGGGAATTTGAAGTTTTTGTTTGATTTCATTGAATTTATCAAGGACGGCTTTTGTATTGTCAGCCGTGCCTTCCACTGGGTTTAATCCTATTACAGCATCGCCGCAACCGTAAGAAAGCCCTTCATAAACCGACGCGGTGATAGCATCAAGATTATCTACGGGGTCATTTGGCTGAAGCCTTATGCCGAGCGTTCCTTCGCAACCTATAGTGGTATTACAATGAGCGCTTATGCGCACTTTCCGAGCCGCATAAACCAAATCCATATTTGTCATCAATTTGGCTACGCCGGCTACAACTTCCGAAGTAAGTCCTCTGCTTACGCGTTTGATTGATTCCGCATTAGAATTGTCAGATAAAAGCCATTCGCGGAATTCAGCCATACTCCAATTTCTGATTTCGCCGTAAATCTTTTCATTGACGGCATCTTGAATAATACGCGTTACTTCATCGCTTTCATATGGGACTGCCGGGTTTTCTCTCAAATCAGAGATTTTTAGATTAGCGAGAACTTGTTTAGCGGCAACGCATTCTGCTGCTGTTGAAGCCGCAATGCCGGCAAGATGGTCGCCTGAGCGATCTTCATTGGCTTTAGCAAGGACATCTTTGACGTCTTTGAACTGATATACTTTGTCAAACAACTTAGTTTTCAGTATCACGGAAGTTTACCTCCTTTTGGTTTAGTATAAAGCGTAAAATTTTACGCTCAAATCACACTTCAACCTTCGTGAAGTTTCCCGTGATTTTGTTGAGAGATTGTTTTCCGGCTTGAGACTTTTAAATCTTTTACGGTGGCGGGACCGCCCTTGATTTCCACAAGATTGCCAATCTCTCAACGCTTTTATTTTTATAAGACTATTTCAAAATATCTAAACTGCTTAAAGAACAAACTGCTTTCAACTTCATTTTTATGCTATTTAAGAAAACTTTTTTTGTCAAATGCAAAACGGCTTTGAACTAAAATTAAAACTTAAACGCCGCAAAAAGAGCCGCCGCATATCCGCTTTCAATTTTGCCGTCAGCATCTATGCTGACATATTGGAAGTTAGGAACAAGAGATACATTTGCATTTAAAGCAAAAGAATAATTTATTTCAAAATGCAATTCGCTGTAATCTTTGTTAGTAATATCTTTTATGTTTGATGCTTGCCCTACTCCTAAGAACAGATAATCATTGTCACGAGACCAAGAAGCCCCTGGTATTTTTGCTCCGCCTTGAAATGAAGTTCCTGCGCCACCATACATTGTTTTATCAAATCTCGTCCCAAATCTAACAAAGAGAGTCAAATATCCGTTTAAAGATTGGTCAAAACTTAACCAAAAACCGCTCGCGCCAGTTTTGTCTGCAGACTGGTCTATCCCGCCTTCTTTATATACATTAGTCGGCTGATTACTAGACCAATATCCTATCCTATAATTGCCGTCTTTTATAGGCGACAATTTAACTTCAATAGCGTTGAAACCGCTCTTAAAGGGGTCTAAATAAGCATCTTGGCTTGAATCCCATTGCGGATAAGAATTTTGCGTAGAATAACTATAAGACACGCTCAAAATATCAATAGGCGATACGCTTAAAAGGACAGTATATGGAGTTTCAAGATCCCAAGTGTCTAAAATATCAACAGTAGCATCATTTGTAAAGAAAGAACCTACGCTTGCCCCAGCATCATTTGCGCTTGACAAAGCATCTGCTTTTCCAAAGGTAATTGAGACTTTGTTATCAAAAAGCCCTTGCGTATAATATAAGTATTTAATCCAAGCGTCATTTGAGCCGTTATGACCATATGCATTGTCATTAGTTCCGCCTCTATACTTTCCAAGTTCAATAATTGTATCTGCGTCGCCGCCTCTGATTTGCAAAACGAGACTGCCGTCTTTGACGACTTCTTTAGTAAAAGCGATATTTGCGCCGTAATTTACGGCATTCTTAACTTCCGCATCTTTGTCTTCCGCTTTCGTAGAACTTCCGCCGACATAGACATTTCCATCTATGCTGATTTGAATACCCGCCGCCTCCGCCACAGAACTCTGCGCATTTGCCGCGCAGAAAAAAGCGCCTGAAAACAACAAAACTGCCGATACCGCCGCTGAAATTTTCTTCATTGTTGCCCTCCTTGTATTTTTACATCTCTATATGCCTTTGTTAGAAGCAAACAATAATGCCCTAACAAATTATTTTACTTGGTTTAGCGCTCAAATAAATTTTATCAGCCGTCTCGCATTTGTTTGAAATAAACTACTAAACTTTTAAAAAAAATACAAAACGAAAATGAGAAAAAAATGAGCGGATTATTAGAAAAGATTTAGAGAAAAATGAGAAAAATTTGATGCGAAGTCCATAACTCTAAACTTACAACCGCCGCGCTCGCCGCTCTAAACTTATAAGCGCCGGCTAAATCAATCCATATTCTTTAAAACTGAAATACTCTTTGCCTGATACTATTATGTGGTCTAATAAAACTATATCAACTAATTCAAAACCGCGTTTTAATTCTTTTGTAGCGTCAAGGTCATTTTGAGACGGTTTTAAATTGCCGCCGGGGTGATTGTGCGCCAAAATAGCGGCGGCGGCATTTTCTTTTAGAGAGGTCTGAATGATTTTTCTCGGTATGATATATGATTTATTGACAGTTCCTATTTCCAATTCTTTATTTGCAAAAATATGATTAGAGGAGTTAAGCAAGAGTAAATAGACTTTTTCAATATCCTCTCCGCTCAAAAGAGAAATTAGATATTGATATACGGCAGAAGGCGATATGAGAATATCTTTTTGCCTTATATTTAGATATGGATAAAGAGCGGCATACTCTTTTAAAAAGCCTATAAAGGAAATTGTTTGCCCCTTTATGCCTTTGAACTTAATCAAATCCTCTTCTTTAGCGTCAAGAACTTGCTTTAAACTTCCAAAATTTTCAATTAACTTTTTTGCTGTTTCTTTTGTATCTATGCGGGGCAAGGTAAAGGTCAGCATATATTCCAAAATTTCATATTCGGGCATATTTTTTAAGCCGATGGTTTTGGCTTTATCTCTCAAGCGTTGACGATGCCCTATATAATGAGGCTGCGCCTTGATTTCCATAAAAACACCTGCTTTTAACTTTCAATTTTCAACCGTCTTTCCTGTTTTTTTAAAGAGATATGTTTTTTGTCTGCCAGCATTTTGTCTTTTGCTCTTTTTGAGCGGCGGCGTTTTTGCCTGCGTATTTTTTCTATTTCACGGCGCTTTTGCGACAATTTTCCTAAAACTCTTTCCTCAATTTTTTCTATCAAAAGGCGGCGGGCTATAAATCTATTCAAGCCCTGCGTCCTTTCCTTACTGCATTTAACTTCAATTCCTGTCGGAATATGCTTTAAATAGACCGCTGTAGAAACTTTGTTCACATTTTGACCGCCCTTGCCCGGCGAGCGTATAAATTTTTCCTCAATATCGCTTTCTTTGACGCCATACTTATTATAACGCTCAAAGAGGTCAAATTGTTTCTTTTGAGAGACATTGAAATCTATCATAATAAAACGCCTTCATTTTTCAATGATTTTTTGAGGTTTGCAGCAGAGGTAAATTGATAGGCTTTTATAGAAAGCATATTAGCCGCTTCAACATTTTGCGCTATGTCGTCTATAAAAAATACTTTGGCAGGCTCTATATTAAAAAAGTCTAAAACTCCTTGATAAATTTTGGGGTCGGGCTTTCTCAAACCCATCTGATATGACAAAAACATTTTCTCAAAAAGAGTAAAAACCCTCGGATAGCCGTCTAAAAGATAATTGAAGTGCATTTCATTCGTATTTGAAAGCAAAGACAGTCTATATTTTGAAGCAAGTTTGCCTATAATTTCTATAGTCTCGTCAATGGGTTTAAATATATTGTTCCAAAGAGTTGAAAATTCATTGAAACTGCCTTTGTATTCCGTCTCTTTTGAGAATGATTTAAAAAATTGAGCGCTGTCTATAATGCCTAATTCATATCTTGTCAATAAATCCAAATTCGCCGCTGAATAAAAGTCAGGCAATTTATCCGTTTTTTTGCAATATTCTTTGATGACTTTCTCAAAATCAAAATCAAAAATCACCTTCCCTAAATCAAAAACAATCATTTCTATCGGCATCTTTTCTCCTTTTCTCCTTTTATTTTTTTGCCTTCGGATTGTATCAAAATCAAGTTAGAGCCTATTGCCTTGCTCTATCTCTTAAACATTTGGACTTTTGGGCAAGAAATCAATGAAGCGACATAAAAAAAGCGATTCTTGACAAGTTTCCAAGAACCGCTTTTGTATTCGTCTTTTTTTAATAATTTTCAATCTGTGATTCTTAATCCGCCAAGCGCAAAATTGTATCG
>JAIRQB010000219.1 GCA_031256695.1 Elusimicrobiota bacterium
TACAAACAATATGATGATTCTAAAATGCTTTTGATAGACAACAACTATATTCCCAGCGATTATAAAAAGCCTTTTGCTGTGTCTGTGCGCGCTATATTAAACGGAGTATTGGAAAAAGGATATAAGTATACTCAAGACAAGGAATATGTCCCATATATAAATAAAAAACGCTGTTTTGGAAAAGCGTTGCTGCAGAAAATTTAAAAACAAAAATCAATGCTTGATTGTATTTAGAAAAAAATTAAAGGAGAGCCGCAATGATTAACGGTAAATCTATAAAAGAAACAGAAGCAAAATACTTTGTGCAGACTTATAAAAGGGCTGATTTAATAGTCCAAAAAGCCAAAGGACAATTTATCTGGGATGAAAAAGGAAAGAAGTATTTGGATTTTTTCAGCGGGATAAGCGTTTGCAATTTAGGGCATTGCCATCCGTCTGTAGTTAAAAATATAAAAAAGCAAATAGATAGTTTCGCCCATATCTCAAACATTTTTTATGCGCCTTCTCAAATTGAACTGGGAAAACAGTTGATTAAAAAAGGCTTCGGCAAAAGAGTTTTTTTGGCAAATAGCGGCGCTGAAGCAAATGAATGCGCTATAAAGACAGCAAGGAAATGGGGGCGGGAAAACCCCTCTCAAAACGGCAAGAGCCGATATGAGATAATAACGCTAAACAATTCTTTTCACGGGCGCACTCTTGCAACTCTTGCCGCCACAGGTCAAGATAAATATCACGCGCCTTTTGAGCCTATGCCTGAAAAATTTCTCTTTGCCAATCTAAACGATATAGAAAGCGTCAAGTCTCTTGTCAGCGATAGAACTGCGGCGGTAATGATAGAAGTAATACAAGGCGAGGGCGGCATACAAATTGCAAAAAAGGAATTTTTAAGAGATTTAAGGGCATTGTGCGATGAAAAAAATATTCTTTTAATTTTTGACGAAATTCAATGCGGTATGGGGCGGACGGGCAAATTTTACGCTTTTCAAAATTATGGCGTAATGCCAGATATAGTCACTTTAGCCAAATCTCTTGCCAATGGTTTGCCGCTGGGTGCGGCAATAGTTGATAAGAAATGCGAAAACACTTTTTCTTTCGGCGACCACGGCTCCACTTTCGGCGGAAACCCCGTCTCTTGCGCCGCCGCTCTTGCCGTCTTAAATACAATGAATGCTCCATTCCTAAACAATGTCGTTAAAAACGCAAAGTATTTTTACGCTAAATTGGAAGCGTTGAAAAACAAATACTCTTTTATTACAGAGATTAGAGGCATAGGACTGATGATAGGCATTCAATTAAATAAGCCTGGAAAAGATATAGTGGCATCTTGTCTTAAAAAAGGACTCATTATAAATTGCACTCACGAAACTGTTTTGCGCATTATGCCGCCTTTGATAATAGGCAAAAAAGATATTGATGCGGCTGTAAAAATTTTAGACGAAGTTTTTAAAGAGCAAAAATAGTTAAAAATAAGAGAGCGCCTTTAGCGTTTCATAGACATTATCACTTAACAATTTTTTGTTTCATCAAATAAAGCGCAGCCCTAAAAAATCGCAAAGCGCATTTTGTTTTAAAAGGCGGAAAAATGAAATTAACGGCAAAAGAAATTAGTTTATTGACCGACGGAGAAATCATAGGCGATGATTCTATTATCATCGCGGGATTAAACGGATTAGACAAAGCCCAAAAAAGCGATATTTCTTTTTTAGGCAATATGAAATATCTATCAGAGGCTTTAAAAACGCAAGCGGGCGCTATTTTTATTCAAAAAGATTTAGACGCCGCTCAATTTAAAGACAAGACCATTATAAAAGTTGCAAATCCCCAATACGCTTACGGCATTCTTTTAGGAATTATTGATAGAGAGAGAATTGAATCTTATAGCCCTCAAATACATCCATCATCTCAAATATCTGACAGCGCTGAACTCGGGGAAGACTTATATATAGGTCAAAATGCAGTAATAGAAAGCAATGCCAAAATAGGTTCAAGGAGTAAAATTTTTGCAAATGTCTATATTGGGCGCAATGTAAAAATAGGCGCTGACTGCATTATTTATCCTAATGTCGCTATTAGAGAAAATGTTTCTATTGGGAACAGGGTAATTATTCAGCCCGGCGCCGTTATAGGCGGGGACGGTTTCGGCTTTGCCTCTGTTGATGGAAAAACTCATAAAATTGCGCAAATCGGGCTAGTAGAAATAGGAGACGGCGTTGAAATCGGCTCAAATACTGCAATAGATAGAGCGACTGTAGGAGTTACTAAAATAGGCGCTGGGACTAAAATAGATAATTTAGTAATGATAGCCCATAATGTAGAAATAGGGGAAAACTGTTTGATTGTGGCTCAAGTCGGCATTTCAGGCTCTACAAAAATAGGAAACAATGTGACTATTGCAGGGCAGGCCGGCATAGTCGGGCATTTAAAAATAGGCAATAATGTTTTAATCTCGGCGCAATCAGGCATATCGGGCGATATTGCCGACAATATGAGAGTAGGCGGAAATCCTATGTCTGAATTAAACCATAGCATTAAGGTTCGCGCTTTAATCAGAAAATTGCCTGAGATTTATCAAGAAATCAAAAATTTAAAAAAATCTATCCTGCAAAAATAAAGACTGCCGAAATTAAAAATTAAGGACTGCAATAGGAAAGTCAAAAGCGGCAAAACAATTTCGTCAAATGCTGTTTTAAGGAAATTAAAAGAAAGACATTGTAATTGCGGCGTCTGCAAATAAAAAATCCCCGTTTTCAAACAACGGGGATTTTTATTTATTGCTGTTTTGCCTGACAATTGCGCAAATTTTTTATTTTCAACGAGCGGTTTTTTATCAAGCAAGCGCTTTTAAAATTGCACTTCCAAAATCAGAAGCCGCATCTGGTCCGTCTGCCGTAATTATATTTCCGTCAATTTCCAAATGCTGCCCCGTATAGAGCGCTCCGCCTTTGATTAAATCCTCTTTGCCGTCTGGATAAACCGATGCCCTTTTACCTTTTAATATGCCGCTATTTGCAAGAGTTACGCCTGAAATACAAATTGACGCCGTAACTTTTCCCGCGTTAAAAAAATCTTTTGCGAGTTTTAAAGCGTCAGCATTGTCAAAAAACACAGATGCGCCGGCGCCGCCTACAAATACTATAGCGTCAAAATCTGAAACTTTTACATCTTTCAAAAGCATATTGCTTTCCGCTGTTCCTCCGAGTTTGCCGTTTAGACGTCCGGTTTTTAGGCTTGCCGTTTTGACCGTTATTCCATTGTCTTCCAAAATTTTTTTAGGCTCAAAGTATTCTTCATCTCTAAAAATATCAGGCGCTGTTATAAAAACTGCTTTTTTCATCTTTCCTCCCTTTGTCTTTTAATCTAAAACAGCAATATCTGTTTTTATTTTTGCTTTACGCATTACTATGTCTTGCCTGCTCTCGCCGCCGCTCGTTTTTGGTCTCTGGCTTTTTTTAAATATGCCATATACGATGGGAAAGTCATCGCTCGTCCCGCTTTATCAACCCACACATATGCTCCTAAAGATGCTCCGAATTTGATTTTGGAATAAGAGCCGTCTGAGCCGTTTGCGCTGTAAAAAGCCGAGCCGATTATATTTTTGACATTTTTACTTCTTTGCCCCAGCGCTTTGAGATGATTTATAACTATTCTCTCGGCAGTTGCCGCCGTTGGTCTAACTGTAAAAAAGTTTATATGCAAGACATCTGCGGCATTTTCTCCTCTTTGGATATAGACGGCATTGTAATCAATCCCTTCGCTAAAATCGCCTTGCGAAAAAAGCAAAGACGGCGGCGTTAAAAAGAAAACAAGACATAATAGAAAGATAATTTTTTTCACAAAGACTCCTTTTTAAGTTGACAATTGCAGACTTAATCAAATATGAGTTTAGAGTTGCCGGGGCTGTTTTTCTTAACTCTTAATTCATAACTCTTAACCATTAACTTTCATTGCCGTTAATTCTCAATTTTTAATTGTCGTTTAGTTATAGTATTTCGGTTTTTCAGAGTTTATCTGAAGCGGATTGTCTTTGATTGTTCCGAAATGCGCTTCATATTTGGCTAAATTGTCTTGCAAAGCGGCTAACATTCTTTTTAAATGAGAAGGCGAAGTGATGATTCTGCTCCTCACTTTCGCTTTGCCTTGTTGAGGCTGAAAGAAAATAAAATCCAAAATAAATTCGCTTTCAGAGTGAGAAATCAAAGCGAGATTTGAATAAATTCCATTTGAAGTCTGTTCGTCAATTTCAATTTTTACCTCAGTTTGTTTTGTTTCCATCTGTCCATTCTTTTTTTCTTCAAGCATTTTTATCTCCTTTTTTGATTGTCAAAATCAACTTTTCAAACCATCTTTGACGCTCGCGGATTATACAAAAAAGCCTTTTAAAACAGCCTTTTTAGCCGAAAATAGCGCTAAAAAGCGTCTTTTTAGCCGTTTTTTTGTTGCAAACAGGCAAAAGAGTATTATTTGCTTTTTGATATAATCCAAAAATTGCGAAGGCAAAATTTGCTTATTGAATTTAGCAATAAATAGATTAAATTATGAAAAAAAACGCTCAGAAAAAACTTATTATAGCCACAGGCGCTAACGGCAGCGGCAAGACTACAGTTGTTCTAAAAATGTTAGACAAATATAAAAATTTTTTATTTTTAAATGCAGACGATGCGGCAAAAAGATTAAATCCGTCAAATATAGACGAGGTTAAATTAGCGGCGGGCAAAGAGACAATAAAAAAATTTATGAGAGTTTAAATAAAAAACTCTCTTTTATTTGGGAAAGCGCAATTTCAGGGAAAAATGCTTTAAAAGTCATAAAGTCTGCAAAAAAGCAAAAGTATAAAATTCTTTTGCTTTATATTTTTGTTGACAATCCGCAAATATGCATAGATAGAGTTCAAGCGCGGAGTTTAAAAGGCGGGCATTTAATTCCGCAAGAAGACATTGTCCGCAGGTATTACAGAAGCAAGAAAAACTTTTTTAAATATTTAAAGTTTGTTGACGATTGGATTTTATTTTATAACGGCTCAGACGGAATAATTGAAATTGCAAATCCGCGTCAAATAAGAAATGCGTCTTTATATCAACATTTTAAGAAGGATTTATGAGGCAAAAAACAAATAAAAACAAAAACACAGACGAATATGCGGAAATTAGCGCAATTTGCAGCCGAGCGGTTAGCGAGGCGATTGCTGAAAATCAAAGATTGGGGATTCCAAATGTCTTTTCAATAAACGGAACTATAGTTTATCAACTCCCAAACGGCGATGTCTTGATGAAAAAAGATTTTGACAAAAACAGAAAACAATATATGAAAGGAGCGGGCAATGGCAAAAGATAAAGATGAAAATCAAAAAGAATTGACTTTGAGCGAGGCTAATGTTGAACCGAGGAATATTGAAGATGAAATGAAAACCTCTTATATTGATTACGCTATGAGCGTAATTGTCGGCAGAGCCTTGCCTGATGCGCGCGATGGTTTAAAGCCGGTCCACAGGCGCATTCTTTTTGGAATGAAAGAGATGGGTTTAAAACACGACAGCGCCTATAAGAAATCGGCAAGAGTAGTAGGCGATGTGATGGGGAAATATCATCCTCACGGCGATTCTGCAATTTATGAATCTATGGTCAGGATGGCTCAAGATTTTTCTCAAAGGTATCCTTTAGTTGACGGGCAGGGCAATTTTGGAAGCATTGACGGAGACAGCGCCGCCGCTATGCGTTATACTGAGGTTAGGATTAAAAAAATCACAGAAGAAA